>NZ_JRKB01000034.1:0-118716 GCF_000800945.1 Plesiomonas sp. ZOR0011 | reverse complement strand
GCTAGCCGCCGAGCATGTCGGCGGCAATCCGCATCCGGGAGCATTACTGGCACTGTTTGTATTCGTCACCTTAGCGGCTTTCGAAGCACTGGCGCCGGTAGCCTCTGCCTTCTTGCATTTGGGACAAGTCATGGCCTCAGCGGAGCGCGTGCAAGATGTGATTTCACAAACGCCGCAAGTGCAGTTTGTAACTGAGCCAGAAGATAAAGCCTGTGCGGGTGAAACAGCTGCCAATCCGGCGCTACAACTCAATATCCAGCATGTCACTTTCGGTTATACGCCAGACCAACCGGTTCTGCTCGATGTCAGTTTGCATCTTGCAGCAGGTGAGCGGATCGCTCTGCTGGGAAAAACCGGCTGTGGTAAGTCGACCTTGCTCAATTTGCTGACTCGCGCCTATGACCCACAGCATGGCACTATTGCGTTAGGTGACACCGATATCCGTTTGTTACCGGAAAGCCAACTGCGCCAAGCAATTTCAGTGGTCTCACAGCGCGTACACATTTTTAGCGCCACCCTGCGCCAAAACTTACTGCTGGGCGACCCACGCGCCAGTGACGCGCACTTAAGTGATGTGCTGCGTGACGTTGGCCTCGACACCTTACTGGACGGTGAAGGGCTGGATATGTGGCTAGGCGATGGCGGCCGTCCGCTGTCTGGTGGTGAGCAGCGCCGTTTAGGCATTGCCCGCGCCTTGCTGCACAACGCGCCCCTGATGCTGCTCGATGAGCCAACAGAAGGGCTTGATGCCGATACCGAGCATAAGATCTTAGCGCTGCTGGAAACGCATAGCCGCGGTAAATCGGTGATTGCCGTTACCCACCGTCTAAGCGGACTGGATCAATACGACCGGATCTGCGTGATGGAAGAAGGGCAAATCATCGAGCAAGGTAGCCACAGCCAGCTAATGGCCCAACAAGGGCGTTATTATCAGCTGCACCAGCGCTTGTAACTTGCGATCCCCACTGCCGTTTTGCAATCATTCTTGCTACGGCTTTGCTATGGCTTGGTCATGGGTCTGGCCATACATGAGTCTGGTCATAGTAGTGGGGAAATTTACCGCGTCGCGCTCTTACGCTAAACAACGGCGCTTTTATTTTATAGCGCCGGTTAACCGCTTGTTTGGTAAGGCGTTCCAGTTAGGTTAAAAATTTCAGTGTGGTAACAGAGAAGCACCATGTGGCTGCATGCACTTTCTGCTGATAATACAGATTTTCCGCCCATCGATTCGGCGCTCACCGATCCGAACGGCTTGCTTGCCTTTGGTGGGGATCTGAGTGTCGAGCGCTTACTGAATGCCTATCGCCATGGCATTTTCCCATGGTTTAACCCCGGCGAACCTATACTCTGGTGGTCGCCCGATCCACGGGCGGTATTTTTTCCCGCACAGCTGCAACCTAATCGCAGTATGCGCAAGTGGCTGAAAAAATCACCGTTTCGCGTCACCATAAATCGCGCCTTTAGTGATGTCATTCACCACTGTGCAGATGTGCGCAGCGGCGAAACGTGGATCTCAGATCAAATTCAGGCCGCTTATGTGCACCTGCATCACTTAGGCATCGCACATTCCATCGAAGTTTGGCAAGGCGATACGTTGGTGGGTGGATTGTATGGGGTGGCGATCGGGCAGGTATTTTGTGGCGAGTCGATGTTTTCGTTACAGGATAACGCCTCCAAAACGGCGTTACTCACGTTTAATCAGGCCTTTTATCAGGCCGGTGGCACGTTAATTGATTGTCAGGTAATGAATCCCCATTTAGCCTCGCTGGGCGCCGTGAGTCTGCCACGTAGCGATTTTCAGCGAATTTTAGTCGAACATCAGACACAGTCATTACCGGCCTCTTTCTGGCAGCCGCGTGAATTGGCCTACCGTTTTGAATCGCGTAACGGAAAACCGCCAATGTCATCTGACGATGTTCTGAGCCGAACGCCCGATTAATGCCGCACGTGCAGCGACCTTTTGAATCAAGATAAACACTATGCCCGAATCACAGACTTCACATTGTATTCAGTTGTGGCTCAGCCCGCCGAGCACCTGCAGCTATCTGCCGGCAGAGACTGAGCAAGTCGGCGTTATCTTCGATGAGCAGTGGCTAACGCCTGACGGTTACAGCCAATTGTTGACCGCCGGATTTCGGCGCAATGGACAATCGTTGTATCGACCACACTGTCCGGCGTGTTCGGCGTGTAAATCCCTGCGGATCAGTACGCTACAGTTCAGCCCTTCCCGTTCACAAAAACGGGCAATGAAATATTGGAGTGCGGCCTCGTGGCGAATTTATGATAAACTACCGCCTGAGTTTTTCGCTCTGTATGCCAGGTACATCAGTGCCCGTCACGCTGGCGGCAGTATGTATCCGCCGGATAAAGCGCAGTTTGAATCCTTTGCGGAATGTCAGTGGCTCGATGTGGCTTATCTTTGTATGTATCTGGAGGATCGTCTGGTCGCGGTAGCAGTGACAGATGTATTACCTGATGCACTCAGTGCCTGCTATACCTTTTTTGATCCGGATCTGAGCGCCCACTCACCGGGTGTTGCGATGCTGATGAAACAGCTGGAATGGGCAAAACAGAGTGGAAAACGCTGGGTCTATCCCGGTTATCAAGTTGATGCCTGCAGGGCGATGTCTTATAAAAAACGCTTCCGTCCGGCACAGGAATTAACCCAGACAGGTTGGCAGTGGGTCAATGAATGCTGAGTTTTAACCAGCTTTAATGCCCTGTTGCCTTTACACTATCGACGTTTTTCGGCATTATCTGCCGGTTATTATTCAGGTTGTAAGCCTTAACGAGGAATAGATGTCTAAAGAAGACAGCATTGAAATGCAAGGTACCGTGCTGGACACGCTGCCAAACACCATGTTTCGTGTAGAACTGGAAAACGGTCACGTTGTGACTGCCCACATCTCCGGCAAAATGCGCAAAAACTACATCCGTATTCTGACTGGCGATAAAGTGACCGTGGAAATGACTCCTTACGACCTGAGCAAAGGCCGTATCGTATTCCGTAGTCGCTAATCGCGGTTATAAAAAAACCCGGATTGCTCCGGGTTTTTTTATGTCTTGAAGTTGGCTCTTGCACCTGCACAAGAGCCGATCACGTGATTAATCATTTGCAATGATTAATGCACCATGCCCTCTTCTTCGCGGCGAGTACTGGCACTGCTGAACTGATAGGTCAGCACATTGCCTTCTGTATCCACCCCGACTTTCACCACGCCACCGTGCGTCAGTGAACCGAACAGCAACTCGTTCGCCAGTGGTTTTTTCAGGTTATCCTGAATCACACGACTCATAGGACGTGCGCCCATCGCCTGATCATAACCTTTCTCTGCCAACCAGTTGCGGGCTTCGGCGCTGACTTCCATCGAGACGCCTTTAGCATCCAACTGTGCTTGCAGCTGCACGATGAACTTGTCGACCACCTGATGGATGATCTCCGGTGTCAGATGGTTAAACCAGATGATGTTGTCCAGACGGTTACGGAACTCTGGCGAAAACACCTTCTTGATTTCGCCCAAGGCATCGATGCTGTTGTCCTGCTGCTTGAAGCCAATGGATTTGCGCTGCGTTTCCTGCACACCGGCGTTGGTGGTCATCACCAACACGACGTTACGAAAATCCGCTTTGCGGCCATTGTTATCGGTCAGCGTACCGTTATCCATCACCTGCAACAGCAGGTTAAAGACATCAGGGTGCGCTTTTTCGATTTCATCCAGCAAAACCACCGAGTGAGGATGCTTGATCACCGCATCGGTCAGCAAACCGCCCTGATCAAAGCCGACATAACCTGGAGGCGCACCAATCAGGCGACTGACTGTGTGACGCTCCATGTATTCGGACATATCAAAGCGCAGCAGCTCAATCCCCATGGCGCGCGCCAGCTGTACGGTGACTTCGGTTTTACCCACCCCAGTTGGGCCAGCAAACAAGAATGAACCCACCGGTTTGTTGTCTTGTGACAACCCCGCACGGCTCATCTTGATGGCTTCAGTCAGCACTTCAATAGCTTTATCTTGACCAAAGACCAGCATTTTCAGCTTGTCATCCAACGAGCGCAGGATATCGCGATCACTGGAAGACACTGATTTTTCTGGAATGCGGGCAATACGCGCTACTACCGATTCAATGTCGCTGACGTTAACGGTTTTCTTGCGTTTGCCGGCTGGGGCTAAACGGCAACGAGCACCGGCTTCGTCAATCACGTCAATCGCCTTATCCGGCAGATGACGCTCATTAATGTACTTAGCGGACAGCTCCACCGCAGCACGGATCGCTTTGCTGGTATAGCGAACATCATGGTGCGCTTCGTATTTTGGCTTCAAGCCCATCAGGATCTTCGTGGTTTCGTCTACTGACGGCTCAATCACATCAATCTTCTGGAAGCGACGCGCCAGAGCACGGTCTTTTTCGAAGATGTTCGAAAATTCCTGATACGTGGTAGAGCCCATCACCCGAATCTTACCGCCCGAGAGCAGCGGTTTAATCAGGTTCGCGGCATCCACTTGTCCACCCGAGGCCGCCCCAGCACCGATGATGGTATGAATTTCATCGATAAACAGGATGGCGTTCTCTTCCCGCTCCAGTTGACGCAAGATGGTTTTAAAGCGTTTTTCAAAATCGCCACGGTATTTGGTACCCGCCAGCAACGAGCCGATATCCAGTGAGTAAATCACGCAGTTGAGCATGATTTCCGGCACATCGCCTTCCACTATCCGCCAGGCCAGACCTTCGGCAATCGCGGTTTTACCCACCCCAGCCTCACCGACCAACAACGGGTTATTTTTACGGCGACGGCACAATACCTGAACAGTACGCTCCAGCTCTTTATCGCGGCCGATCAACGGATCAATACCGCCAACACGGGCCAGCTGGTTCAAGTTAGTGGCAAAGCTTTCCAGACGCTCTTCGCCCTCTTCGCCAGAATTGGCGGCCGACGCAGCGTTGCCCGGCGCACTGCTGCTACCGGTGGAATTGCTTTGATTAGGTGCTTCTTTACGAATGCCGTGCGAAATGAAGTTCACGACATCCAGACGGCTGACATCGTATTTTTTGAGCAGGTAAGCGGCCTGAGATTCTTGTTCGCTAAAGATAGCCACCAGCACATTAGCGCCGGAGACTTCACTACGACCGGAAGACTGCACGTGGAAAACCGCACGCTGCAGTACTCGTTGAAAACTTAAGGTCGGCTGCGTTTCACGCTCACTGTCTTCTTCGGCAATGAGTGGTGTGGTCTGTTCGATAAACACCGACAGATCGTTACGCAGCATATCCAGATTGACGGAGCAGGCTTCCAATGCCTCACGGGCTGAACTGTTATCAATCAGTGCGAGCAAAAGGTGCTCGACGGTCATGAACTCATGCCGTTGCTCACGCGCTTTGGCAAATGCGAGGTTCAGACTTAATTCAAGTTCTTTATTGAGCATAGGCACCTCCCCTAGACGCCGAGATAGATGCCGGGAGCATGGCTAACAGCAGTTAACTTTTCAGTTTTCCGGTGTCAGGCTTTTTCCATTGAACACAGCAATGGATGGTCGTGCTCACGGGCATACTGATTAACTTGCACAACTTTTGTCTCTGCTACCTCAGCAGTAAAAATGCCACAAATTGCTTTACCCTGATAGTGCACAGTCAACATTAATTGTGTCGCCTTCTCTATGTCCAAGCTGAAGAACTTAGCCAACACTTCGATAAC
Source organism: Plesiomonas sp. ZOR0011 (assembly GCF_000800945.1). NCBI lineage: Bacteria > Pseudomonadati > Pseudomonadota > Gammaproteobacteria > Enterobacterales > Enterobacteriaceae > Plesiomonas > Plesiomonas sp. ZOR0011. The sequence continues at coordinate 113,021 of NZ_JRKB01000034.1, read as the reverse complement.
AAAATCCATCGGGGTATAGTCATCGTTGTTCAGTACAACCTTATACATAGACGGTGGCTTAACCGTTGTTTTTTCTTCGTCCCTGACGAGCTCATCAATTCCAATCCAGTCTAAATTACTCATAACTCTATCGTAGTCTTTACGGTCATCGGATGCGAATGAAATGTTAATTTCGGTGAAATTTTAGTGAAGACATCCTCAATGCGACCTTTGTCGCCTTGACGTTACGATCAATTCTACTAGAGTGTATCGCTAAGTGGTGTGTATATTTCGACCAATCAGTGGCTTTTTGTCTCTGATGGCCGAATTTGTTGTTTTACATCACGGGTATGTCTGTATGGTATCACTCGAGGGATGTAGAGGTATGGAAACGGGTACTGTTAAGTGGTTCAACAATGCCAAGGGATTTGGTTTCATCTGTCCGAGCAATGGTGGTGACGATATCTTCGCCCACTATTCCATCATCCAAATGGATGGCTATCGTACGCTTAAAGCAGGACAAGAGGTGCAATTCGAAATGCACCGCGGCCCCAAAGGTTGTCATGCAACCAATATCATTGTCCCCTCGACAGAAGCTGAGCTGATCAAATAATCGGCGGCTTTCCTGTGTCATTCAAAAAAGCAGACTTTAGGTCTGCTTTTTTATTATATTATTTTGTTCTTTCGTTAAAGAAAAATAATCTAAACCAACAAGCTGTGCCTTTTAAACACACAAACCAACATAACCGAGCCTAACATCACGCACTGATGTTTCTGTTCTGTGTGTTCTGTTGCCGCGTGTGAAAGCGCTCTTTTCGCGTTGCGCGTGCTTGCATACACTGCCTAGCATCCGGATGATACCGGCGGTCATCACTGCGCCAGTCAGTATTTTAATCAAACCGGTAACACCTTAATTTTGCGCAGACTCTTTAACCCGGAAAGGATCTCTGTAATGAAACCTTCGCTGTCTGAGATTTATGTACACCCCATCAAATCCACCCGCGGCATTGAGGTATCCAGTGCCCAAGTGGTGGAAAGTGGTTTGGCGTTTGATCGCATGATGATGCTGGCCGATCCCGATGGGCGTTTTGTGACCGCGCGTGAGATGCCGCAATTGGTGTTGTTCCAAACAGCGCTATTACCAGATGGTGTGGTGATTCATAGTCCGGATGGCGACAGTATCGCGGTGTTTTATCGCGATTTTACTCAGCGAGCCCCTTCCGAAGTGTGGGGAAACCATTTCGCCTCATTGGTAGCGCCAGAGACGGTGAATCTGTGGCTGAGCGAGAAACTCGGACGCGCACTTTGTTTGCGCTGGACCGGTTTTCATTCCGAACGACGGGTGGAAGGTCACGCCGAGCAACCGCTCTCGTATGCCGATGGTTATCCGCTGCTGCTGATTTCTGCTGCCTCCCTTGACGCTTTACAGCAGCGCTGCTCACCGCCTCTTACGATGCGCCAGTTCCGCCCGAATTTGGTGGTGCGCGATACTGAGCCATTTGCTGAAGATAGCTGGAAGGTGATCCGTATTGGCGAGGTAATTTTTGATGTGGTCCAACCCTGTGGCCGTTGCATTCTGACGACGGTGAATCCGGCCGATGGTACGCTACATAACCAACGCGAGCCGCTGCATACGCTGACCCAATTTCGCCGTTACGGTAATGATGTCGATTTTGGCCAAAACCTGATTGCCCGTAATCAAGGGTTGGTGCGTTTAGATATGCCGGTCGAAGTGCTGGAAACCGCCGAGCCGCGCGTTTATCCGGATAATGCCCATCCGCTACCGGCGCATACACACGAAGAGCGTCTGGAACCTCTGCATTCGGTGTTAATCGAAACCCACGGGATTGCCAGCGGAGATATCGCGTTTACCGGCAACAATCACCACACGCTGCTCGATCAGCTGGAAGCACACAATGTGCCTATTCCGTCATCATGCCGCGCAGGACTGTGTGGCACGTGCCGTGTTACGCTGTTGTCTGGTGAAGTGACCGCGCTGACCAATTCAGCCGTACGCGGGGATAAAATTTTGGCCTGTAGCTGTATTCCTCGCACCAATTTACAATTGAAATTGCGCCGTAAAGTGCGTGAGTAATTGAGCATTAGAGCAGTAAACCGACGCAGAAGCGCGGATAACCGAGAGCAAGCATGCAATTAAAACCCTTACACAAAGGACGCTTTCAGGATCACTGGCAAGATAATCATTCCCTGATTGAGCAGGTGGTGCTTAGCTGTATTTCTGAAGAGAAAATCATCGAAGAAAAGTCGCCACTGATGAGTCAGGGGCAACAGCTAAATTATCTGACGCTGGTGCGAAGCGGTAAGGTGTCGATCGGTTACACCGCGCAAAATGGGCGCAGCTTTCAGCTCGGCACCATGGAGTGCGATTATCAGGTTTTCGGGGAGATGGAGTTTTTTAGCGGCTATCGCTGTCAGCTCGATATCATCGCCGAAGAGACGCTGACAGTAGCCTTTATCTGCGCCGATAAATTGCAGCAGGCGTTGGTGAAAAATCCACAAGTCGCCCTGTTCTTTGCCAGCGCCATTGCGATCGATTATCAGGATACGGTGAATATTCTGATCCATCGCATGCTCTATCCTATCGCTTATAACGTGGCTTACGATCTGTACCAGCAATATCTGCGGGATTTCCCTGTCGGCGGTTTTACCAAAAGCTATATGGAAGCCGAACGTTTCGGGACGACCGATCGCGTTTATCGCCGCGCCGTAAAAGAGCTGACTGACTTAGGATTGGTGGAGCGCAGCAAGCAAGGGCTCAGTATCACGGATATCGACGCCCTTAAGCGTTATCTGGCGCTCTAGCTGCTCCTGTGGTGTACAGCGAAGTATTATCTGCGCAGCTATCACCTATGCAGTGATGCAAATGGCATGCGTTCGCACTGGCTTTTCATCCCTTCCCTAACAAAAACACCGGCCAAAAGCCGGTGTTTGTTTTTTGCAGTTATCGCATAGCAGCTTAAATCAGTTCGCGGCCTGCTGCGGCTGTGGCGAAGCGGCTTTATGCAGACGGAATGAACCAAGCAGCATCAACAAGATCACCGCGTACAGCATTGGGATAGCGTACATCACCGCTTGCAAACCAATCACTTTTTCAAACACTGCACTGATTGCGGGGCTGAACATGGCACCGGCACTGCCACTGATCAAAATGTACGACACGTTCTTGCTGCTTGGTTGACGCACAAACGACACGCCATAAGCGATAAAAGCGTTATACAGCGCAGCGCAGACAAAACCGTAGCCGTAGGTGTAGTAAGACAGCATGCCCACATCAGACGTGTTCACAATCAAGGTGGTGATCACCAGTGCCAGCGCAATCACTGCTAGCAGAAAGTGATGGATCTTAACGCGCGTTACAATGGCAGTAGATGCCAGTGCGCCCAGCAAGGCGGCGGCCCAATATTGCGTGATGATGTTGCCGGCATCTTCAAACGGAATATCGAACTTTTGCTTAACAAACAGCGGCGCCCAAGTCAGGAAGGTATACAGCGCCAGCATGCCCAAGAACAAGCCAAAGCCACCGCTTAACAGGCCAAAATTCCACTCCGATTTGGCGTTATCACTGCTTTCGGCACTTTGCTCACAGCGGCGGAAGTTAGTGAGCGCGGCAATCAGCATGGTGACTAGCGCTACGCCGCCCACGGTCAGGTAGCTGTAGCTCCATGACATAGAACGGGTCAGTGTATAGGTGGTCACCAGTGGGAATACGACCCCTGCCACGTTAAAGGTAGCATCTTGTACCACCAGCATGGTACTTTGCAGTTTATCTTTCCATACTGCCACCACAATGGTACCGGCAATACACAAGCCAACACCGCCGCAAAAACCGATCACGGTCATAGCAGCCATCACGACGGCCAGCGATCCGGTAAGATGCAGGGTCAAGGCGCTCAGCGCAATCAGTGTATAGCTGAGTAAGGTAATGCGTTTGATACCGATTTTTTCAATCAGGAAAAAGGCGGCGATGGTGCCCGCCAGAGCGCCGCCATTAAGCAGCGAGAAAATGGCCGCCACATCGTTCACCGGCGCAGCAAATTTTGCAGCAATCGGCTCTATCAGCATGCCAAACTGGGTGGCAAACCCGGCCATAACAAAGTTTGCCAAGAAACTGATGGCGGTAAGTGAGAGTTTGTTTTTCATTGTTATTATCCCGTACTGATGTTGAAGGGTACGATATGGCGACCTTAGCTATCGCGACATTAGCGCGACAAATTAGCAGGACAACGCCGTCTCCAGCGCCAACTCAATCATGTGATTGAATGACAGCTGACGCTCTTCGGCGGTGGTCTCTTCGCCTGTCAGACAGTGGTCAGACACGGTGAGGATCGCCAGCGCTTCGATACCCTGCTGATGCGCCAGACCGTACAGACCGGCCACTTCCATATCGATACCCAGTACGCCAAATTTCTCCAGCGCAGGGATCAGATTTTCGTCTGGATCGTAGTAGAGATCGCCAGTGAAGACGTTACCGGCACGCACCGGGATCTCCTTTTCCTTCGCTAAGGTGTAGGCGCGGTGCAGCAGGTTGAAATCTGCAGAGGTAGCCATGTGGTATCCGGCACTGCGCTTGGCGTTGGTTGGCGAGTCAGTACCGGCGGCTACGGCCAGAATCACATCACGCATCTGCACATCACGCTGGGTCGCGCCTAGGCTTCCGATACGGATGATACGCTTGACGTTAAAATCATTCACCAGCTCATGGGCGTACAGCACCATGGAAGGGATCCCCATGCCGTGGCCCATCACAGAGATCCGCTGACCTTGATAAAAACCGGTATAACCAAGCATGTTACGGACATTGGTCACTTCACGAGCGTCGGTCAGGTAAGTTTCGGCAATATAGCGGGCGCGCAGTGGGTCACCCGGCATAATCACGGTTTCGGCAAAATCACCTGGCTGAGCATTGATATGTGCTGTCATTTACTTCATTCCTCTTACAACCAATTCGGTGCATCTCTACCGGTTATCTATACCCTTCCTACTTGAAGTGTTTGGGTATGCAGCGTGTTTGCTTTGCTAAAAACACGAATAAAACACACGAAAGAGCAGATACATCACTCGGTAGCGCGAACATGGCTGCAGTGTACGGCTGCCCTGACTGCGTTGCAGAGGACATATGTCCTGTCTGGCGGATCGGCCTCTCATTTCACGGATTTTATTCCGCATTGCAGCCAAATCACCGGATAAATGAGAGATTCAGTGGAAAGGGAAAGATGAGAAAGCAACGGCGGCCCATGAAAGCGCCGCCGTTGTCTTACATTGAGTTAATGTGTTTTACACTTCAAGCGCCTACCCTAAGCCTCGCCCTGTGCACGCATGATGGCAATTATGTATGTCATGTATGAGGTGAGTTGCGCTATGGCGAGTAGCGCGGTGGTGAGTCAGCCTCAGGCCTTAACCGGTTCGCCGGACACCGTTTTATGCCCTTCTTGCAAATGCACCACATCCACCAAATCATCACTACTGACTTGGAACGCCTGACCAAATCCTTTCACGTACAGACCTTGCTCTGGCACCATGCGGAACAGGATAAAGTCTGCCATTTGCGACAAATTGGCCACGATATCACCGTGACGAGCTTCCAGCGCTGCAACGGCCTCTTGCCAACTTGCTGTATCACGCTCCACTTTCTCAACACGCGCATCGAACGTCAGACGCTTACGGGCAAACAGCTGGCGCGACTGACTTTCATCCTCAATCATCATCAACGACGTACGCGGCACCTGCTGTAAATTGCGCGCATGCCGTGCAATTTCTGAAATCAGCACATAATAGCCATCCGCCAGTTGCACAAAGGGCGCGTAGCTGACATTCGGCATGCCATCGGCATCCACGGTCGCCAGCACCACGGTGCGGCATTCGTTACGAAACTCAGCGATTTCTGGTTGCAGGCGATTTTGCAGACGCTCTTGACGTTCGTTGGTCATGACAATGTCTTCCTTCATTCAATACTTATTAGTCTAATTTACTGCCCTGATAAGGCTATTCACGTTGTCGATTTTTATTATCATTCGCGTTGTTTGGCCCGGCGCAACGCCGAGCCAAACAACGCGAGGTATCCAACCCGATAGATGCCACTTAATAGCGATGTCACTTAAGCGAGCGCGATTAGTCTGCTGCCGGCTGCGGCTGGGCAATCAAGCGCACACGCAGCTGCTCAAACAGCGCAACTTGTTCCGGCAACAGCTGACGCTGTTTGTCTCGGCCTAAGTACACTTTGAACATAGTGCGGCCGTTAGCAGCAAAGAATTGCAGGCTATAACTGGCCTTGCCCATAAACGGTTTGGCCAGCAACGCGATGTGTGACACTTGCGATAACAGCAGGTGGCCATGCAAACCGGTTCCCTCTTTGGAGTACAGGTTGAAATAGCCGTGCCCCGGTTTACCGGCAGGGAATGCCCCTTTGAATTCAAAAATGCTGCCTTCGGACTCCACGATGGTGGTCAGTGGGCCCCAACCGGTCAGCTCTTCCAGCAGCGATTGCGCCCAGCTACCATGCGCCATCACCGCCATCTCTTCGGGCAGTGCAGCAACCAGCTGATATTCACTGACGCCAAAGCGCGCAGCTAACTCTTGTGTACTGGCACTCATCTCTTTTTCTGACAGCTCCGCCAATTGGCGGCACAGCTGACTGTGAACGGCATCATTTTTCGTGCCTGCATCCGCTTTAGGCGCGGTGTCAGCCAGTACATCCGTATGAGACATGTTTTCTCTCCGTATTCATTCAGGTTTCATTGCGACCCGATGAGAGCGCAATTTTTGCGCTCTCATCGGGTCAGAAAAAGGGGGACAAAATAGCCGTAACTGGTCACTCAGGCGGCTAAGGGCGGCGATAAACGCAATGCGTTAATCAGCCCTTGTGCCATGTTGATATTCCAGAAACTACCGGCCGTGGTTAGACGCGCTTGGTCTGCCTCTAACGCCAACAGCCCACGCTCTTGCCACTGTGTTAAAAGTGGGCTGACGTAGTCATACAGCGCCATACCACTTAGGCTATCTAACTCGCTGCGTTGCAGTCGGCCACGATCGAAACCGGCTTTAATAGCACAGTGCAGCGCATGCTGCGGATTAGGGCTCATCATCATCGCCACCGGATAACGCTCTTCGCGGATGGCTTGGTGATAGCTCTCAAGATCGCGAGTTTGCATCAGGGCAAAACCGTCAATAAAGCCACCCGCGCCAGCCCCCGCCGGCAACACATCGGCGGTCGTTTTCGCCAGATGGTTGTAGCGGCTGCGTTCGCGTGCATCGCGCGTCCAGTGATTGACACTGATTTGCTGAATGCCGTGCTGCTGCATAAACGCGACGCCTTGGGCGTACATACGCGATTTTTCAGGTGTCGCGGCCGGTGACGGCAGACGGTTTTCCTCCACCAAACGCGCCATCGGAGTGCCTTGCATCTCAATCAGCTGATACAGGTCTACCCCATGTGCGCCGCTGTGTAGGAAGTCCTGCAGGTCTTGCTGCCACGCCGTGGCCGATTGATGCGGTAAACCAAACATCAGATCGACGATAATCGGCGCACGGTCCAGTGCCACCAGATGACTCACGGTCTCCAGCAACTTTTCGCGCGGATCGAGCCGCTTGGCTTTACGTCGAACATCGGTATCGAAACTCTGCACCCCGAACGAGAAACGGTTCACGCCGCCATCAACTGCAGCATGGTATTTCTCATCGCTAAAGCGATTGAGGCGGCCTTCCAGCGTAATCTCACAATCGTCGGTCAGCGGGAAATGCGCTTTAATCAGCTGGCCGAGGGCAAAAATTTGCTCGGCAGTCAGATCCGTCGGCGTACCGCCACCAATGTATACGGCGGAAAACGGTGCGGCTTGTGTCCACGGCATCGCCGCTTTGCGTTTTAGCTCTTCGCTCAGCGCCGCGAAATATTCGGCCACCAGCGCAGGACTGGCGGCATACTGAAAGAACGAGCAAAAGGTGCAGCGCACCCGACAAAACGGGATATGGATGTACAAACAGCGCGGACGAATCGCCGGCGTGTCTTGCATCAATAACTGCTGCAGTTGCCCTTGCGCCGCCGGAGGTGGCAGCGGTCGCCCGCTGCCTCCAGCATGTGCCTGACGTTTGCCGGTAAAGGCATACGCCAGAGGGTCTGGGCTGTGATGGCCCAGAATGGAGTCATCCAAAACAGATAAATCAATCATCATCAGAAGGAATACCGCACACCAACCTTAAAGTTACGACCGGCGGAATAGAGCTGGTCAAAGGCCTGACGGTAATATTCGTCAGTCACGTTATCGATACCCACATCGACTTTGACTGCTTTGAGCGCGCCCGTTTGTGGCTGCCAAGTGGTGTAGAGATCCACCAAGGTGTAGGACGGATACACATTGGTCACGTTAGATGGCAATTCATCTTGTGATTCGTAATGGCTGACGTTCACGCCCGCTTTCAGGTCGCGATCCATAAAGTAGTGGCTCACGCCCAATACCCACTTATGCGCCGGTATGTTATTCAACGGCTGGTTGGTTTTCTTGTCGCGCCCTTCTGTCTGGGCATAGCTCAGGCTGGTTTCCAGATCGCGCCAGTTATAACGCGCGTCTAACTCAACCCCACGCAAACGCGCATCGGTCACGTTCACGTATTGGGTGGTGAACATGTTGACCTGCTGGTCAATGTAGTTGCTGACGTTGTTATGGAAGTAAGTCGCGCCAAACGCTAACTCATCGTCGGCCAGCACGTTGTTAAAGCGCATCTGTGCTGAGATTTCTTTGTTTTTGGCGGTTTCCGGTTTCAAATCGGGATTGGCTTTAAACACGTTGCAGCCCATCGGGCCCATGCAGAAGTGAGTACCGGTGGTGTACATCTCTTCCATGCTCGGAGCACGGAACGCTTCGTCGTAACGGGCATTTAAGGTCAGCCAATCGGTCGCCGCCCAGCGCAGGCCAACGGATGGTGACAGGTGATCTTCGCTACGCTCGGAGCCGGCGATATTCTTGTCTTCGGCGGTAAAGTGGTCATAACGCAGACCCGGTAACAAGTTCCACTGGCTACCTAATGGAATATCGGCCTGAACATAACTGCCCCAGACTTTGCTGCGGCCATCGGCTGGAATCGGGCGATTCTTCCCTTCCCGCTCGCCTTGGGTTTTATCTTCATAAATATCGCCGCCATAGGTCAGGCTCAGCAGATCAAACTGCGAATGGTTACTGATATTCAGACCCAGTGTGCGGTAATCCACCTTATCGCTTTGCTTTTTCGTGACGCGATATTCATCAAATTCCGTTTTGTTCACATAGGCAGTTACGCGTGCGTCCAACCAACGGCTATCGGTTGGATTCAAGCGATAATCCAAGGTGGTATTGAAATCACGGGTTTTCTGCTGCACCAGCGGCACTGAGGTACTGACCATCTGTGATGGGTTGCTCGGTGCGTTCTGATGGGTTTCGGCTTGGCGAACTGACAGCTCCAGACGCTGCGCGTCATCTGCCTGCCAGCCCAATTTGGCTAACCCACCCTGATTGCGATAGGCCGAGTCAATCAGGTGCTCGCCGTTCCCCAAACGCAGGTTATTAGCATCGGCGTAGTAGCCGTTCAGCAAGAAATCGACGGAATCCCCCAACAGGCCATACACAGCACCGCTGGTTTTGGTTTCATCATTGGCGCTGGCGTAACCTTGTTTCAGATAGCCACCCACACTCTGATCGCCTTGCAGCATATCGGGGGCAGAAATAGTTTGCTGCGCGACCACGCCACCCAGTGCGCCACTACCCCACAGGGAGCTGGTCGGCCCTTTGATCACTTCGATGGATGACAACATTTCAGGATCCATGAAATAAGTCGCACGGTGTCCCGAGGTAGTGTTCTGACGCACGCCATCCACCACCTGCAAAATGCGGTTGCCACTTAAACCCCGTACTGACTGGCTTTGCGCATTAGCACGAGGACCGCCACTGACATCCACGTTAGGAATGTACTTCAGTGCTTCAGCCACGCTGGCCGGTTGTTGTTGCTGAATTTGTGCCTGCGTCACCACCGCAACCGAGCGCGTTTCTTGTGACAGCGCTTTATTTTCACGGGTTGCCGTAACCAGGACTTCATTGAGCTGAGTCTGAGGCTCAGCCGGTGCGGCGTTGGCGGCAAATGAAACCGCCACGCTGTTCAGAATTAACAGACTCAGTGCAGAGCGTTTAAAGCCGGAGTGTTTAGCGGTCATCGCGGCTGTCGCGCTGGACAGTCGACCGGAAGATTGCAGATGGTTGGCCACTGGCATTAATTCCTTTTAGTTCATGATGAAAAGAGGAAAAACAAGCAATGTGTTAGCGGTGGCGAAGCGTAACCGATCATTGAATGCGAATGCAAATAATTTTCATTTGATCTCAAGTGTCATCAAAATGTATAGTGCAGCCATTCTTGATTACTGACTGTTTTCTTTGCTGATAAGTCTGGAAGACCGGAGTTACCCATGCCGCTGACGTTGCTTACTGCTGGCGCTCACCTTCGCCGCAATAAACGCCTTTTACTGGCGTCAGGTTTATGTATGTCTGCCCACGCCGCCTTACTGCTGTTTGGACTGCAGCCAACCCAAACCCGCGCCGTCACCTTGGACTCGCTCAGTGCAGGCCCCGCATTGGTGCTCAATTTGGCCGTCACCGGCGCACAAAGCGGTGCCGCAGCCTTAGCCGACGTACAGCCTGCGCCACAAAAGACTGAGCAGAGAAAAGTCGTTGAACCGAGCGCCGTGCCAGCCAAAGCCGCTGAAACAGCAAAAACCGAGCAAGCTAAACCCAAGCAAGCTAAACCGGTCTTGAAAAAAGAACCTGCGCATAAAAAAGTAGCGCCGAAAATTCCAGAAGAAAAAGCCCCAAAAAAGACAGTTAAAAAGACAGAGAGAAAATCAACAGACAACACAGGACAGCACAATCCTGTCACGGCTAGCGCAAGTGCGACTACAGCTCACTCGTCGGCCACCACGCAGTCAGCTAGCGGAGCATCGAATACCGCCTCCCGCACTGCACCAACCTCGGCCGCACAAGCCCGTGGCAGCAACAGTGAACCGCGTTTTCGCTTTCCCCCTTCGGCGCCGGAATACCCGAAAGCCTCACGCATGCGCCGTCAAGAAGGCACTGTATTGCTGGAAGTGAAATTGGGAACTCAAGGCGAGCAATTGCAAGTCGTACTGCTGAAAAGTAGCGGTTTCCCCCTACTGGATCGCTCGGCATTAAAAGCCGTAAAGGGATGGCAATTCTTGCCACAAGAAATCAACGGCCAAGGTGTCAGCCATGTGGTGCGAATTCCCGTGCGCTTTGAGCTGACCTAAAGCTGACATAAAGACACAAAATTACGTACACCCACTTCTATTTAGACTTAAACAGGCTGTAAACCATGATTCTTGCGCAACTTGAACACCAACTCGGCAGCATGATGTGGCCGCTGCTGACCTGCTCTTTTCTGACCGGCGTGATTTTGCTGGATCGGCTGTTTCGCCTGCTGCAAGCCGGTCGACTTGGCCAACATCATCTGACCGCGCAGCTGTTACCCGGGCATAGCAATACCCTTAATAGTGTATCGGCCAGCCAGCTAGATACGATGCAGCAATCATTGCAGCAACGCCGCTCGTTATTACTGCAAGGGGTCGCACTGCTGCTAACGCATCGCAACGAAAATAAAGCCTTACGCGAAGAAATTGCCGCGATCTGGCTGCAATCTAAGCGCCGTCAGCTCAGTAGTGGTCTGAAATTACTTAATCTGATTGCCGCCATCAGCCCGCTTCTAGGTCTGCTGGGCACCATTTTGGGTTTGATTCAGATGTTTCAGGATATCGGCGCGAGCAACAGTCCAGTGACTCCTGCGTTACTGGCCGATGGTTTAGGCGTTGCGATGTACACCACCGCCGCCGGTCTGTTTATTGCGCTACCGGCGCTGGTGGGTGCACAGCTGATCAGTTTATGGATTGATCGCCTGATTAACGGCGCCGAACACGGCATGAACCAATACAACTTGTGGCTGGAAGGGATCCCGCTGTGTGAGGATTTCACGTCATGATCCGCGATCGCTCAGCGCCAGAAAGCAGCAGCCTGGGGATAGATCTCACCCCACTGCTCGACATCATCTTTATCGTACTGGTGTTTTTATTGCTGACCGCCAATGTACGTATTCAGAGCATGGACATCACCTTGCCGGAAGTGGCTGATAGCACCCAACCGGCACAAACGGTACCGGAAAGTCTGACATTACACCTGTTTGCCGATGCGCCTTACTGGGCGCTGGGCGAGCAAAAATTCACGGATTGGGATGCCTTCAGCAACGCTATTTTGACCGCACGCGCCCAGCCGCATACCTCCGGCGCTCAGCCAGAGATTATTATCGCCGCCGATCGCGATGCCAGTACTGAACGCTTATTGAATTTACTCAATTTCCTGCAGCGACAGAACATTCCTGCCGCGCAGATTTTAACCAAGGGATCAGAATGAAACAGATGCGCCTTTCTCGCTACGCCCTGCTGGCTTGCCTCAGCCTACCAACCGTTACTTTGCACGCGGCACCTACCGATAGCGCGGCAACAAACACACATCCCGTTACAGCTTCTGCCATACCACCTACTGGACCACAGAGCACGCCTAAGATCGCGCCAACGCGCGTGATCAGTGCTGGCAGTAATGTGACAGAAATTATTGTGGCGCTGGGCGCTGGCGATGTACTGGTGGGGGTTGATAGCAGCAGCCGTCTTCCTGCCGACAGCAAAGCCGCAACGCTGGGCTATATCCGTCAATTACCGGCCGAAGGCATGCTCGCCCTGCGTCCTGATTATGTGATTGGCTCAGATGAAATGGCACCAGCCTCGGCACTGACAGCACTGCAACAGGCCAAAATTCCCCTGACCGTGTTGCCGTCCGATACCACACCAGAAGCGCTCAAAGCGCAAGTGACGCAAATTGCTGCCCTGCTACATAAAGAAGCCGCAGGCCAAACACTGCAAACTAAAATCGATCAGCAGCTCGAACAACTCGCACAAACGCGTGCTCAGTTGCAGAGCAAGCAACACGGCAAACCGCTCAAAGCCGTGTATCTGCTGCTGCATGATGGTCGCCCACCGATGATTGCAGGCGGCAATACTCCCGCCGATACTCTACTGACCTTAGCCGGCGCCGTGAATCCGGCCGCTTCGGTGCGTAATTACCAAACGGTGTCAGCCGAAAGTCTGCTGGCCATGCAGCCGGATTTGATTGTAGTTAGCGAGCGCAATTGGACTGGCGATGCCGACTCTCTGCTGGCCAAACAACCGTTACTGCAAAACACACCGGCTGGACGCAATAAAGCGGTGCTACCGATTAACGGTAAAGCGTTGATTGGTGGGATCGGCCTGAGCACCTTGAGCGAAGCCCAGCGTCTGGCCAATCACCTGAATCAGCAGTAAACGGAACGCCCGATGTTACGACTGAAACTCTCTTTGCTCGGTAGCAGTGGCTTGCTGCTACTGAGCTTCATGTTGCTGCTGTCAATTGCCACCGGTCCGGTGCGCCTGCCGTTAAGTGAGAGCCTGCACGCGCTGCTCTCGTTACCGAGCCACGCCAACGATCTGAGCACACAGCAATTGATTATTCAGACCATCCGTCTGCCGCGCACCCTGCTGTGCATCAGTGTGGGGGCGATTTTGGCACTGGCGGGCGCGGTGTTGCAGGGGCTCTTTCGTAACCCCTTGGCTGATCCGGGCATTATCGGTGTCAGTGGCGGCGCGGCGCTGGGGGCGGGATTGTCGATTGTTTTGCTTCCTGCCGGCGTGTCGCTGGCCGGTTTGAGTATCGCCGGTTTCAGTCTGGGTTGGTTGTCGCTCGGTTATACCGCGCTGTGTGCGTTTTTATGTGGGATGCTGACCACGCTGCTGGTCTACCGTATCGGGCGCACACCGTTTGGCACCTCGGTCAATATGATGTTATTGGCCGGCGTGGCCATCGGCGCAATCGCATTTTCCGGTCTGGGATTATTGAGCTATCTGGCCGATGATCAGCAACTGCGCGATCTGTCGCTTTGGCAGATGGGCTCCCTCGCCGGTGCCCGTTGGGACACCTTACTGCTCAGTAGCCTCACCCTGCTGGTGTTGCTGGTCGGGTTTTATCGACAAGCCCCTGCGCTCAATGCCCTGCTGCTGGGGGAGTCCGAAGCACGGCATCTGGGCGTTAATGTCGAGCGGCTCAAACGTCGCTTGATCATCGGCTGTGCGGTGGGTATTGGCGTTTCAGTGTCAGTCTCAGGGATGATTGGGTTTATCGGTCTGATCGTGCCCCATCTGGTGCGCATGCTGTGCGGCCCGGATTATCGTAATTTGCTGCCGCTGAGTGCGCTGTGTGGCGCAATCTTATTGCTACTTGCTGACTTACTGGCGCGCCAACTGGCGGCACCGGCAGAAATTCCGGTCGGGATCATCACCGCGCTACTCGGCGCACCGTTTTTCATCTGGCTGCTGATCCAACAAAAAAGGAGCGCCGCATGACCGTGGTCGAATTGCGCAATCTGACCTTACAACGTGGTCGACGCCAGATTTTATCGCAGCTGTCGTTAGACTTGCGAGCCGGTGAGCTCACCGTACTGCTCGGCCCAAACGGCACCGGTAAATCCACCTTACTCAAGTGCATCAGTGGCGAAATGGCGGCACAAGGTGAAATTCGATTGTTTGGTCGACCGCAGTCGCAGTGGCCAGCATCCATACTCGCCCGCCGGATGGCCATCTTGCCGCAAAGCTCGGCACTGTCATTTTCGTTTTTAGCCCGCGAAGTGGTGGCGTTAGGTCGTTTGCCGCATGCATCAGGCAAAATCGCCGATGAGGCCATTATCCAGCGCTGCCTGCAAGCGGTCGGGGCGGAACATCTCGCCGATAGCGCCTATACCGTGCTCTCCGGCGGGGAAAAACAGCGCATTCACTTTGCGCGCGTCCTCGCACAGCTCGATGAGCATATAACGGAGTCGCCGCAGACCGAGCGCGAGCCTACTGCCGCAGCACCGAAACTCTTAATGTTGGATGAACCGACGTCGGCACTGGATTTAAGCCACCAGCATCAGACACTGCAAACGGCGCAGCGCCGCGCGCGACAGGGTGATGCGGTGCTGGTGATTTTGCACGATTTAAATCTGACGGCGCGCTATGCCGATCGGGTATTGCTGCTCAATCATGGGAAGATTCAGGCCGATGGCTCACCAGAAGAGGTGTTGACTGCTGAGTGTATTAAGCAAATTTTCGCTTTCGACGCGCAGGTGTTCCGTCATCCAGAAACCGGGCGCCTGCATATCAGCTAACGCGCCAACATAGCGATAACGCAGCGCAGGCGACAAAATTGAGCGCTAAAAATACAAAAGGTGGACAGCATCCTCATGCCATCCACCTTTTTTCATTGTGCTGTGTGAAAGTACTTTTTGTATATTTAGCAAGCTATTTAGTCAGCTATCTAGTGAGCTATCTATCGTAAGCACGGCACGAATAGCGCGTGATTAACCTTCGAGCAGTTTAGTTAACAGCACGCCACTGTAGAGCGACTCTTTCACCAACCCCGCCCCCGGCATGGTGCCTTCGTTATAAAAACGGGTCGGCTCCAACGTGAGGTTTTGCGTATACAGTGGATAGGCATTGGCTTCCAACGTGCGCATAATCACCGGAAACATAATTGACTGCGCCTGACTCAACGGCGAGCCAAACAGTACTTTTTCTGGATGGAACAGGTTCACCAACATGCTGAGCAGCACACCAATGCGCTCTGCCGCTTCGGTAAGTAAATTCAGTGCCAGCACATCACCGTTTAATGCCGCTTGGCACAGGTTCGACACGTTCAGCGTCTGATGTCGCAACACGCTCTCTTCGCCGCACTCTAAACGCTGCCGCGCTTTACGCAGCAATGCTTGAATATTGATTTCCGTTTCCAGACAGCCACGATGCCCACACTCACACTGCTCCCCTTGCGGGTTCACCACGATATGGCCAGCTTCAATCAGATTACGGTATTGGCCGTGGATCAGTTTACCATCAATCATCACCCCAACGCCGACGCCATGATTGATGCTTAGCTGAACCACGTTCTGACAGCCTTGTGAAGGCCCAAACAGCGCTTCGGCCATCGTCCACGCACACACATCATGTCGCAGCAGCACTGGCAGACCGGTTTTCTGCTCCAGCTCCGCCGCCAGCGGCATATCCTTCACATGGTAATATGGCATCTGGTGCACAATGCCGCGCGTCGCATCAATGACGCCGGGCAACGTAATCGCAATGGCGCTCAAACGCTCCAATTTGTCCTGATGACGGGTAAAGAACAGGTCAATTTCACTGACTAAACGCTTTAATAAAGCCGATTGCTCGCGCTCAATAATATCCAGCCGCTCTTCAATCAGCAGTTCGCTGCTCAGCTCATGCAATGCGAGGGTGAGATAGCCGCGTCCAAGACGCGCGGAGAGAAAATGCCAGCCTTCCGTATCCAAAATCAACCCGACCGCTGGGCGGCCACGGCTACCCGGTTCTTGGAATTCATCTTCCTTAATCAGGTGTGCATCCAACAACTCACGGGTGATTTTGGTAATACTGGCCGGAGCCAGATTAGCCTGCTTCGATAACTCAATACGGGAAATGGGTCCCAACTGATCAATCAGGCGATACACAGCTCCGGCATTAATTTGTTTTATTTGATCGATATGTCCGGGATTGTGCCCTTCCGCCATTTTAGTCCACTCCGACAGGGTATTTCATACCTCGAAATAATTAAGCCGTCATGGTGTTGGCTTTAAGGAACAGCGTCAACCCCGCTATCGTTGAAGCGTGACCAAGTTTACAACCAGCGCACCTTCTCGCCTTTCGACCACTGGCGGACCGCTTCGTTATAGCGCTGTTCGACCTTGTGCCGACGTAATTTCAGTGTCGGGGTCAGATCGCCACTGTCGATAGTCCACGGCTCGGAAATCACCGCAATCCCACTCAGTACCTCGTGCGGTTCGAGCTGCGCATTCACGCTTTCTAGATGTTCGGTCAACGCTTTGGCCAACATCTCCCGTGGCAATGCCAAAGAACTGGCCGACAGTTGCACCAAGCCCACCGGCTGCGGTAAGCCGCTGCCAATCACACACAACTGCTCAATAATCTCCAACGAAGCCAGTTTAGCTTCCAACACCACCGGCGAGACATATTTGCCTTTTTCGGTTTTAAAGATGTCTTTCAAGCGACCAGTAATCCGCACATAGCCTTGCGCATCAATTTCACCCAGATCGCCGGTATACAGCCACTCATCTTTGATCGCCAAAGCGGTTGAGATGTCATCCAGATAATAGCCCAACATGGTGCCGGGGCTGCGGGTCATGATCTCCCCTTCCTCCGACAACATCACTTCCACGCCTTTCGAGGCATGGCCAATCGAGCCAATTTTATCAGCACGGAACGGATAATTGATGGTGCCGTAAGCTAAGTTTTCCGTCATCCCCCACGCTTCGGTGATATTCATCCCCAAACGGTGATACCAATGCAGCAGCGATGGCGCAACCGGCGCGGAGCCGCAGCCCAACACACGGGCGCGGTGCAAGCCTAATTTGCGTTGGATGACGTACTTAATCAGGTTATTGACCAGCGGAATAGACAGCAGGCGCTCCAACTTCTCTTCCGGCATTTTTTCCAAGATGCGCGAACGGAATGCTGACCACAACCGCGGTACAGAGATAAAGATGGTTGGTGCGGTGGCCTTGATGTCATCGACAAACGTATCTAGCGACTCAGGGAACGAAATCGTGCAACCACCATACAAGCTGCCACCGAGGATATACACCCGCTCGGTGATGTGAGACAGCGGCAGATAAGAAAAACCGCGATCATTCGGGCCTAATTGCACGGTTTGCGCCACCGATTTAGCCGCCCAGCCAAAGCGCTCATGACTGTGCATCACCGCCTTAGGCCGACCGGTACTGCCGGAGGTATACACCAGTGACATCAAGCTTTCCGGCTCAGGGATCGGACTTTCTTCCAGTGGCAGGAAATCATTAAGTAGCGCTTGCCACTGATACTGGCAAGGCGCGGTCGGATACGGGAAAGCGATACGTAAAATGTCCGGCGGCAATACCGCTTCGACATTTTCTGGATGATCTAATTTGCCGATAAAAATGGCTTTACTCTCGGAGTGCTCCAGCACATAGCGAATGGTTTCGCTGTTCGCCGTTGGATAGATAGGAACACTAACAAACCCGCCCATCATCATGGCGAAATCGGCGATAAACCATTCGGCACAGTTTTTCGAGAGCAAGGCTACCCGATCGCCCGGCGCAAGCCCCAAGCCACGCAGTGCGCTGGCAATCACCCGCGCTTGACGTGCCACTTCTTTCCACGAGTAGCAATTAAAATGACGATTAACCGGCTGGCGCAGATAGGTTTCATCTGGACGATGCGATTCCCAGTAGTAGAGCATTTCCAGCGGTTGTTTTCTGATGATACTCATAAATGCCCCCGATCACTGGTGTGGTAAAATCGACTTCATGGTTAATCTTTATTTAACATTATAATCACCATTAATCTACTTATGGCAATGAGTCACAACGGTTTTTCACGCTCTTTCCGCTATCCGTTAGCTGACTCGAATCAGGTTGCGATTTATTTGGTAACTTGCCCTCATCTCACCACTAAGCATGCGCATGCATAGCGCAAGCCGCCATCGGCATAGATCACAACCTACAGGTTACGGTAGTCAGGGGGCGATGGGTTTGCGATAATCCGCGACTTGTGCTCAGACTATTCAACCACAGGCTTATTGATCCAGATGCTGTATCCGATTAATGAAGTATTTCAGACGCTGCAGGGTGAAGGGGTATATACCGGCGTTCCTGCGATTTTTGTCCGTTTGCAGGGCTGTCCGGTGGAATGCAGCTGGTGTGATACCAAACACACGTGGCAGCTTGATGCCGATCAACGCTTGTCTGATCCCGCGCTGATCTTAAAAACTGAAGATTCGGCCAGCTGGTGCTCAATGACCATCAGCGATTTACAAACGCTGTTTACCGAGCAGGGCTATACCGCCAAGCATGTGGTGATCACCGGCGGTGAGCCATGCCTGTATGACCTCACCCCGCTGACTACGCAGTTAGAAGCAGCCGGATTCCAGTGCCAGATTGAAACCAGTGGCACTTACGAGATTCGTTGCTCAGAACAGACGTGGGTGACCGTGTCGCCGAAAGTGGGTATGCGTGGCGGCTGCCAAGTACGCACGGATGCCTTGCTACGTGCCGATGAAATCAAACATCCGGTCGCACGCGAAAGTGATATTGAAGCACTGGATCAACTGTTAGCACAGCGCGAGCAAAGCCTCGGCGCCGATGCGGCAAGTGCCCACAGCAAAACACCGGTGATCTGTTTGCAGCCGATCAGTCAAAAGCCGCAAGCCACCGAGCTGTGTATCCGCACCTGTATCGCCCGTAACTGGCGTTTATCAGTGCAAACACACAAATACCTGTCGATTGCCTAACGCATAAAAAAACGGTGTCGCCCACACGAAGTAGGCAGACACCGTTTTTTTGCAGTGCAGTTCGCGAACATAACTCTTCGCGAAAATGGCTCTTCGCAAGAAAATCACTCGCCGCGATAAGTACAACCTGACGTGCAGGTTTCCTTGATCATCACCGCTGACAGCAATGGCAGCTGTGGTTTGAGTTTGTCCCAAATCCAACGCGACAACACTTCACTGGTCGGGTTTTCCAGCCCTTCAATATCATTCAGATAATAGTGATCCAGCTGGTCATAAATCGGCTTAAACACCTGCTTGATGTCACCGAAATCCATAATCCATCCGGTGTGCGGGTCAACTTCACCGCTGATCTCAATGCGCACGGTAAAGGAGTGGCCATGCAGGCGTCCGCACTTGTGCCCTTCAGGGACATGCGGCAGGCGGTGCGCCGCTTCAAACATAAAGTCTTTGAACAAAGTGGTGGTCATCACTCTATTCCTATACAGCAATATAAAGGAACGGCGATGTTACCAGAATTCGTGGGGATGTGCGCCCGTTTGCAGACGCCTTTGCCACCCCATTTATCGAAGCGCGCAGATCTAATCCAACGTTTTGCGAAAGCGGCGCGTCGCAATCAGTAGGCCAAGGATAAAAAAGATCGCCAGCCACAGCAGCTCAAAACGCATATCCCACAGCCCCGCATCGCGCAGCACCACAGCGCGGATCACGCGGATAAAATGCGTCGCTGGTAGCACTTCGGCAATCCACTGCGCAGGCTGAGGCATGCCCTCAAACGGGAACATAAAGCCACTCAATAAAATTGACGGCAACAAGATAAAAACCGTCATCTGCATCGATTGCAACTGCGTTTTCGCCAGCGTGGAGATAATCAAGCCTAAGGTCAAACTGGCGCAAATAAACAGCAACGAAGACAAAAAAATCGCATAAGCTGGGCCGGTAATCGGCACATCAAAAATCAAATGCCCTAACCCCAACACGATCATGACCTGAATCAGCCCCACCAGAATGTAGGGAATGATTTTCCCTAGCATCAGTTCCAGTGGCCGGATCGGGGTGTTGATCAGCAGCTCCATATTGCCGCGCTCGCGCTCACGCACAATCGCCGCTGACGTGAACATAATCATGGTCATGGTCAAGATAATGGCCGTCAGACTCGGTACCACATTCACCGCGCTACGCTGCTCAGGGTTGTAATATTGCGCGACAGCAAACACCGGCACCTGCAAGTTCGGATTCTGATTTTGCAGTTCTGCCAGCGACATATTGCGCAGCTGACGTACCGCCGAGGCCACCATCAAATCCGAGCCGTCCACCAGCCATTGGCCTATCGGTTGCACCGTATTTTGCGTACTAAGCGCAAAGTGTTGTGGTGTCTGCACATAATCGTTATAACGGCGCTCCAGATCTGGCGGTAGCACCAATACCGCACGTACTTTTCCCTGTCGTAAGGCGTTTTCTGCATCGGGAACTTGAATGTAATGCGCCTTGATATCCACCACCTGCGTCACCGCCACCATCTGCTGCAAGATCCGACTCAGCGAAGTCTGGCTTTGATCCACCACCGCAATCGGAATGTGCCGCACATTGGTGTTAATGGCATAGCCGAATAGAAACAGCTGAATCAGCGGGATCATGATCACCATGCCAAAAGTCATGCGATCGCGCGATAACTGACGCAGCTCTTTGCGCACCACGGCGCTCATCCGCAGTAAAAATAAGCGTAACCCGCAGATCATTGGGGAATCAGACATTTGAGTTGTCTCCCCTGTCTCGCTTAGTGTTATCTGAGGGTTTATCTGAGATTATCGCCTCACGCGATCCTACTGAAGACATAGTTTGCGGGCCGGTCGCCAGCACAAACACGTCTTCTAGACTGGGGCGAACTGGCTGAATGGTGCGAGCGTCAGAATCAGCGTGCATGCTGTTAGCAACTATCTCAGCATGATGTTGGGCATCCATCTGAGTATCAAATTGCCGCACCTGCTGCTGTAAAAATGTCAGCGGCTCAGCTTCAGCATGGCTCACCAAGACCCGTAACCGCGCCCCCAGTTGCGCGGCAGAAATCACCGACGTTAGCCCCAATAAATGCAGTTTGAGCTGACGCAAATGCGCGCCATCAATCTCAAAGACCGCCCCGCCCATCTCACTCATCAACTGCGCTGGCGCGCCGGTCAAACGCATGCGGCCATCTTGCATGATGCCGATGCGATGGCAGCGTTCGGCTTCGTCCATATAATGGGTAGCGACCAAAATCGTGGTCCCCGCGGCGGACAGGTCAAACAGTTGCTCCCAAAATTCCCGCCGATTTTGCGGATCAACCGCAGCCGTCGGCTCATCCAAAAATAACAACTCGGGTTGATGGATAACTGCTGCGGCAAGGGCCAAGCGCTGTTTTTGTCCACCACTGAGACTCCCCGCCAATCGGCGTTGTAACGCCTCTAGTTCATACTGACGACACAGTTCGGCCACCCGCGCTTTACGCACGGCGCCGCGTAAGCCATACACTTCGCCGATAAAATGCAGGTTTTCGGCAACGGTCAGATCGTCATACAGGGAAAACTTTTGCGTCATGTAGCCAATGCGCGTGCGCACCCGCTCACCACCTTGGGGTAGAGATTGACCCAGCACCTGCACACAGCCCTCGCTCGGCGACAGCAAACCGGTCAACATGCGGATAGTGGTGGATTTGCCACAGCCATTCGGGCCGAGAAAGCCAAATATTTCTCCGCGCCGAATATGCAGGTTCAGATTATCTACCGCCGTAAACGCACCGAAACGACGCGTCATTCCTTGTGTATCAATGACGGTATCGATAATGGTTTTAGGCACTGCATCTGCAGTATCCGATGCGCTCACGGCCCCCATCATGGCAAGATCACCTGCGCCGGAATACCCGACGGCAAATCACTATGCTCTGGCGACAGTTGCACTTCGGCCAAATACACCAAACGCGCTCGATCTTCGCGATTGAGGGCATAGTAAGGGGTAAACGCCGGATCATGGGCAATTTTGCGTACCTTGCCGGTCATCGGCTCGTTGATGCCATCGACCCGTACTGGCAACGTCATGCCCACATGGATCTGCGTGCGAAATGGCTCGGGAATATAGACGCGCGCATAAGGCGCTTGGTCGGCCAACATCACCACCAGCGTATTACCGGTTACCGGACGGTCGCCCAAATGAAATGGCAAACTTTCAACGATTCCGTCACGTGTCGCCACCACCGACAGCTGTTGCAGTGCAATCTGACTTTCGGCCAATTTAGCCTGTGCGGCAGCAACATTAGCGCGCGCCTGCGCAATATCTTCCGGACGTGACCCATTTTTCAGCGCCAGCCACTGCTGATAAGCCGCATTAACCTGCGCTTGGCTGTTATTGCGCGAGGCCAAAGCCTGATCCAACTCCGCTTGCCCCACCGCTTTACGCGAAAACAGCTGCACCATGCGCTGATATTGCAAGATACTTTCTTTTTCCAACGCTTGCGTACCGCGCCAATGCGCCTCCGCGGCCGCAATATCTTCACTGCGCGCACCTTGCTCTAATTTTTGTAAATTCGCCTGCGCGGCTTGCAGTGAGGCGGAAGCTTGCTCGACCAAAGTTTGCTGATGCGCGGAGTCTAACTGCACTAGTAATGTTCCGCGCGTCACAACCTGCCCTTCTTGCACCGGCATGGCAATCACGGTTTCGGCGGCCATCGCCGGATAAGTTAGTCGATCGCGCTCCAAGGTTCCCAGTGCTTGTGAGGATGGCGCAAAATCGCATCCCCCCAATAACAGCAAACACAACGCTGCGAATACTCCGCGTTTCAGATAATCACGTTTCACAGTACGCATTTCATTACGCATCACTGTTGTCCTTGCTTACGCCTATCAATACAAAACGAATTGGCACACAACAAAAAAGCCGCATCGTCAGCAGATGCGGCTTTTATCACTCTCTATCCATCACGGATGCACGCAGCTACCTCGCTTTGTGCATACTATAGACGGTTGATTTTCTGACGTCCTGTTGCTGATTCACATTTTATGTTGCATTTAAAGTGATCATTATGAGCGCTGTATGTCTTTCGCCATGCGCAGGCCATTGGCAATTACCAGCAAACTCGCCCCCACATCGGCGAATACCGCCATCCACAAGGTTGCAACACCGGCCATCGCGAGGGCAAAAAAGACCGCTTTAATGCCCAGCGCCATGGCGATGTTAGCTTTTAACACGCGCGACGTACGACGCGCATGGGCAAACAGATCCGGTAATTTATCCAACCGATCTTCCATCAGCGCGACCCCCGCGGTTTCCAACGCAGTATCGGAGCCAGCTGCGCCCATGGCGATCCCCAAATCAGCATGCGCCAGCGCAGGAGCATCATTCACGCCATCACCAATCATGGCGACTTGCTGATAGCGCCCTTGCAACTCGGTAATCCGCTCCAGCTTATCTTGCGGTAACAACTCACCTTGCGCCTCTTCCACGCCAATCTGGCGGGCAACCGCCGACGCTACGCCCTGATGATCCCCTGACAGCATAACGGTATGGATCCCCTGCTGGTTCAACCGACGGATCACCTGCGCCGCTTCCGGGCGAATTTTATCGGCGACAGTTAGAATCCCCAGCAGTTGCGTGGCTGACATCAGCAACAACAAGCCCTGACCTTGCGCTTCCAGCGCGCTTAACTCCGCAGCTTGCGCCGCGGTCAGCACCTGGCGACGCTCCGCCAGACGACGGCTGCCTAGCCAGTAAGCATTGCCTTCGATATGCCCTTGTACGCCAAAACCAACCAGCTCCTGAATCTCACTCGCGTGCGGATTATTCTGCTCACTCGGCTCTTTGCTCAGCGCCTGACGGGCAGCAGCGGCGCGCAATACCGCACTGGCCAATGGGTGTGTGGAGTGCGCATCTAACGCTGCGGCTAACGCCAGAATACGGTTTTCAGTCAGCGAACTGCCTTGTGGGACAATCACCTGTGTCACCTCTGGCTCGCCCAACGTCAGGGTACCGGTTTTATCAAAGGCGATGGCATTGATTTTGGCCGCCATCTCCAGCGGCGCACCGCCTTTAATCAACATGCCGTAACGGGCCGACGACGCCAACGCACTGACCAAGGTCACTGGCGTAGCAATCACCAGCGCACACGGGCACGCAATCACCAGCATCACCAAGGCGGTATACACCGATGATTTCAGCGGCATCACCCCGAACAGCGGTAACAGCACCGCCACCAGCACTGCAGCGACCACCACGGTCGGCGTATAGAAACGGGCAAAACGGTCAATAAAACGCTGAATCGGTGCTTTGCTGGCCTGAGCATCACGCACGGTGGTAATAATGCGCGCGAGCACGCTGCCGCTAGCAGCTGCGGTAGTCTGGATCTCCACTACGCCATCACCATTAATACTACCGGCAAACACCGTGCTGTTAGGCTCTTTACTGACCGGCAAACTTTCACCGGTGATCGGCGCTTCGTTAAAGTGGCTGGTGCCGCTAACAATCATGCCATCTAACGGCACCCGCTCTCCTGGGCGCACGCGCACGCGGGTACCCACCGCCACCTCGGCCACGGGCACTTCAACCCAATTACCCTCGCGCTGAATCCACGCCGTTTCCGGTGCCAAAGCCATCAAGGATTTCACCGCTTCGCCGGCACGCGTCAGTGACATATCCTCCAGCTTTTCGGCCACGGCGAACAAGAACAGCACCATCGCCGCTTCCGGCCACTGGCCAATGGCAATTGCGCCAATAACGGCTACTGACATCAAAAAATGAATGTTCATGCTACCGGTTTTCAAGGCAATCCAGCCTTTCTTTAAGATAGGCAGGCCGCCACAGGCAATCGACGCCAATGCCAGCAGCGCAATCCACACACTGGTATCAGAGCCACTTATGATGGCAACCGCTTCTGCACCAGCGGCAAACACCCCAGATAACGCGAACAAACCACGTTGACGCCAGCTGATTTTACGCTCGGCAGGCATGGCGGCGGCTTGCTCTGCGGTCAGCTCTACCGCTTCCATGCCAACTCCGCGAATGGCGCGAACCACGGGCGTCACGTCATCTAAATCATGACCCATCACCATCACGCGCTCGATGTAGTTAAACTCTAACGTGCGCACACCACTGACTTTGCTCAGCGCCTTTTCAATCAAGCCTGACTCGGTTGGGCAATCCATCGCCAAAATTTGAAATTTAGTCAGGAAACGGGCATCGCCGCCCTCGCCCAAGCTCACACGGCTGGTTGCAGCATGCGGCGCATGATCATGGCCGCAGCATCCGCCATGGGCATGAGTATGTGTATGTTCATGATTGTGCTCGTGCGCATGGTCATGGTCATGGTCATGGTCATGGTCATGGTCATGGTCAGCAGCATGTTGGCCGCACGCGTGCTCATGCGCCGTGGCGACGGTTTGAGTCGCCGCGGTGTTAGTGATTGAACAGCAGGCTCCCGCGCTCTGCTTTTGTGCGGCGTTTGCCGCAGACGTGGCACAGCAAGTACCGGCGTTGGCAGCCTCGCGCATCTGATTAT
The DNA here is from genome assembly GCF_000800945.1 of Plesiomonas sp. ZOR0011. Lineage (NCBI taxonomy): Bacteria > Pseudomonadati > Pseudomonadota > Gammaproteobacteria > Enterobacterales > Enterobacteriaceae > Plesiomonas > Plesiomonas sp. ZOR0011. The sequence continues at coordinate 87,071 of NZ_JRKB01000034.1, read as the reverse complement.
TTTTCTGGCAGCATGAAGTCATTGTCGGCTCCTTCGAAAGGTTTTATGCTTATTCCACACCCTGAAGTCACTTCAGGGTCAAGGCTTTTCGCAAGAAAATTCGGAGGGAAAGATGAGAATCGGTGAACTGGCTCGACAGGCGGGAACGGAAGTCGAAACTATCCGCTACTACGAGAAAGAAGGCTTGCTGTCAGCGCCGGCACGCAATGCGTCGGGCTATCGCATGTACCAATCTCAGCATTTGTCCGAGCTGAATTTTATTTTGCACTGTCGCTCGCTGGATATGTCTCTGGCGGAGATCCGGCAATTGGCCAACTACCGAGATAATCCTGCCCTTGGCTGCGCAGAAACCAATGCGATGATCGACCAGCATATTCAAAATGTGCATCAGCAATTGGATAAGCTACACCGCTTAGAGCAGCAGCTCATTATGCTGCGCGAACGCTGCACTGATGAGTATCCGGCTAATAAGCAATGTGGGATTTTGCAAACCCTGCTCACCGCCGCCGAGCAAGCCCCATCGCCGTGTAAGTGTCGCGGCGTACTGAATTCATTAATTGCCGCAGCTGAAGGTGAGTCTTGCCCTTGTCACAGCGCAGAAAGCTGTTCTCTGCAGCGTGAAGCCGAACGCTGCAGCCATACCGCCTGCCAACACGAATAAAAAACGGCCTTCGCATCCCATCCTTTATCACAAGCAATGTGAATGCGAAGACCGTGGTGATTTTCCGCTTCAATCTACAGCGGCAATGCCGTGCTAACACTCAGTATGGGTTAAACGAGTAACCGCGACTGAACAGAACGGCTTCAGCGAAACTGTTTCATCCGCTGAATAAACTGGTCAATTTGTTCGCGGCCAGTGGCCGGATTCATAAAGACCGCTTTCTCTCCCGGGATATAGGCATACGCGCCTTTAGCGTTGTAAGACGAACGCGCAATAAATTCGACCCAGTTGGTGTACAAACCAAACTTGCCACGCTGCATAAACTGCTCACGGTGGTAATGGCTATTGCGTTTCATCCGCTCCATCGCCTGCGGATCGGTCATGCAGCTTTGCTCCAGCAAAAACTCGGCTTCTGGATCTTGCACGCAATTTGGGTCATACACTTTAAAGCCCACGCTTGGGCCTTGGTTTTCCGGCACCATCAATTTCACATTGCCCAATTGCTGCAGCTGATGACGGAAGTAGTTCGCGTTTTGCAGGCAGTGCGCCAGAATAATCTGATAGCCTTCAATCCCCATATGCTGCAGCGCCGAAAACGCCCCAAACATACCGGCCGCCCCGCGTGAACACTCGATAGTTGATTGCAAGTGAGTTTGACCTTGCAAGTCATGCTCAAAATACGAGAAGTTTTCTGGATCGTTTTCCAGCGCATGCATGTCATCGCGATTTTTGATCATCACCAGACTGGAGGTGTACGGGACATATCCCCACTTCTGGAAATCGACAGTAAACGAATCGGCATATTTAACTTCGCGGAAACGCTCAACATTATGGCGAATCCCCGCTAAGGTCGATTCATTGATCTCCAATGGGTTACGATCAAAATCATAATCAAGGAAGAACAGCATCGACCAACCAACTGCCGCATCTGCGTGAATGTGCGGTTTCACCGCAATATCATATTCATCACACAGACGATTGCGCAGATCATATACAGGCTTGATGCGGTCAACGCCGAACGTATCGGTCGTACCCAGCGTCAACATGATGGCCGGAATTTTACAGTGCACATCAAAGCAAGCACGCATCTGGCGCTCTAAATCCACCAAATCGATGTCATTACTTTCGGTGACTTTGATACGAATGGTTTTATGGCGGATATCGACCCCCAGCAATGACAAGTTCGTCATGTTGGAGTAGTGACCACCTTGGGAATTGATGATGCGATAATCCTGATCGACCCCCATCCCCAAGGTCCGCGCTTCGGGTAGCGATTTACGAATACCCAGCAGATAGCCGTACAGGTTACAGAACGTACCGCCTTGGGTGAACACACCGGTCGCTTGCGCGGGATCATACCCCGCCAGCGTCGCCACTTGGCGGATCACCGTTTTTTCCAAATGGTCCGCCATCCCCGCATATTCGCAATATGCCAAATTCGGGTTAGCCAACGAGCACATCATCGCGCCATACACCGCCGGATCACACGGCATCGTGATGACGTTCTCGACAGAACTTGGGTTTTCCCAATCTTTAGACATCGCCGCCGCAAAGGTCAGCAGCGGATCTGGGCCACTCCCCGGCTGGTGCATTCCCGATTTAACCGCACTGAGAGATTCAATCTCAGCAAAAAACCGCTCCCCTTGCGGATAAGCGCCCAACCGCTCAGCAGGAGCGAGATGTTTTTGACGAAATGCGTTGATTTGCTGGAATCCGGGGTCTTGATACACCGGCCAATGTTTAGGATCACGGCTGAAGAACCAGTCCATCACCTGACGGTAACGACCTGAAAAATAAGATGAAACGTCATTCGCTTCGGCAGAGTTTAGCCACATATCGTGCTGATTCATGAGCATTTATATCCTTGTATCTGAAGCTGCCAAACATCAACAGCCATAACTTTAGCGCTCTAGCACGATTCACTATATACACATCAAATAAACAAAACAATGAATGGCATTTAAACATTATTTCAGCTTATTACTTTGATATAAAAACAAGTTCTAGACATATAAACCACTAAAAACTCAATAACCAGCAACTCCTGCCAAGATCACGGCTAAAAAGTCTCGCAAACAGCAAATCGATGCTGAAAACGACAAAACGCACTTTTAAAATACAATTAGCAGGAATTTGTACTTGAGTCCTGCTGATCGGCAGGTAACATAAGCAGTTATCCTTGCTGAGCACATTCAGTGCCAAACAAAAAGCAAAAATTGGAGTATGAGAACATTATGAGCGTAATGCCTGTAGTTGATGTGTTGCGCGGCCAAGCCCCGGTTGACAGTGAAGTCACCGTGAAGGGTTGGGTGCGCACCCGTCGAGATTCCAAAGCAGGAATCTCATTCCTTGCCGTTTATGACGGTTCTTGTTTTGACCCGCTGCAGGCTGTCATTGCTAATACTCTGCCTAATTACGAGAGCGAAGTACTGCGCCTGACAACCGGCTGTTCTGTTGAAGTCACCGGTAAAGTGGTTGCTTCCATGGGTCAAGGCCAAGCGTTTGAAGTGCAAGCCACTTCTATTACCGTTCTGGGTTGGGTTGAAGATCCGGATACTTACCCGATGGCGGCCAAGCGTCACTCTATTGAATACCTGCGTGAAGTCGGCCACCTGCGTGCCCGTACCAACATCGTGGGGGCTGTGACCCGTGTGCGTAACACCCTGGCACAAGCTATCCACCGTTTCTTCCATGAGAACGGCTATCTGTGGATCTCTACGCCACTGATCACTGCTTCTGACTGTGAAGGCGCCGGTGAAATGTTCCGCGTATCCACGCTGGATATGGAAAACCTGCCACGTACCGATAAAGGCACCGTGGATTACAGCGAAGACTTCTTCGGTAAAGAAGCGTTCCTGACAGTATCTGGTCAGCTGAACGTTGAAACCTATGCGTGTGCGCTGTCTAAGGTATATACCTTTGGCCCAACCTTCCGCGCAGAAAACTCTAACACCACTCGCCACTTGGCTGAGTTCTGGATGGTAGAGCCAGAGATCGCATTCGCGAACTTGGACGATGCTGCCGGTCTGGCTGAGCAACTGCTGAAGTACGTATTCAAAGCGGTACTCGACGAGCGTATGGACGACATGAAGTTCTTCGCCGAGCGTGTAGATAAAGATGCCATTGCGCGTCTGGAGCGCTTCATCGCTTCTGACTTTGCGCAGATTGACTACACCGACGCGATTAAGATCCTGGAAACTTGCGGTAAGCAGTTCGAAAACCCTGTGTTCTGGGGTGTCGATATGGCTTCTGAGCACGAGCGTTATCTGGCGGAAGAGCACTTCCAGTCCCCTGTAGTCGTGAAGAACTACCCGAAAGACATCAAAGCCTTCTACATGCGTATGAACGAAGACGGTAAGACCGTGGCAGCGATGGACGTTCTGGCTCCGGGAATCGGTGAAATCATCGGTGGTTCACAGCGTGAAGAGCGTCTGGATGTTCTGGATGCCCGTCTGGATGAAATGGGTCTGAACAAAGAAGACTACTGGTGGTATCGCGATCTGCGCCGTTACGGCACCGTGCCACACGCAGGTTTCGGTCTGGGCTTCGAGCGTCTGGTGGTTTATGTCACCGGTATGCAAAACGTTCGTGACGTGATCCCATTCCCACGGACTCCGCGTAACGCGCTGTTCTAATACGGTTTATCACATCAGGTCATCCAGTCTTATCGTGTTGAACTGAGACTGCTAAGATTAGACCGTAGAGACGCGTAGATAATAAAAGCCGGCATTGTCCGGCTTTTATTTTTAGATATCACCCTGTTGAGACTATTGGCGAATCATGTCTCACACTCATCATAAACAAAAATGAATAAACCGGATTTATCAATACGCCCGCTATTCGTTTGCACTGCAATTAAAGTGACGAGCCCTTTCATCCCTCTTTTATTTACATTCACAATTATCGAACGCTCATGTTTTATTCAATACGGGTATAAGTCACGAGATTTAAAACGAGATGTCTTCTTTTGATGATGTGAACAAATATTTTCAACGCGAAAGTAAAAGCATTAAATTGATAATTCGCAAAATAAGAGAAGTCGCAATATCAAATAAGTTTCATCGGGGACACAATTAATTACAGTCGGTTTCTCGCTGCAAAGACTGATACGGATGGATGCAATTAGTGACTAGCATCACATCATCACAAATGCGACATTACGCCTCAAGGAAAGTTCCGCACTAATGAGAATGAAGCGGAACTCTACGTCACTGAATGAGGAAATAGCATGAAACGTACTGTTCTTGCAGCCATGATCCCAGCACTGCTGGTAGCAGGCGCAGCTAATGCCGCAGTAATCTACGATCAGAATAACAACAAACTGGATCTGTACGGCAAAATTGCTGGTGAATACCATTTCGTATCTAACCACAATGCTAAAAATATCTATAAGCGTGGTGATGCAAGCTACGTTCGTTTGGGTCTGAACGGCACCACTCAAATCAACGATCACCTGCAAGGTTTCGGTCAAGTTGAATACAACTTGGCGTCAAACGAAGACAACAACTTCAACGGCCCTAACCAAATGCGTCTGGCCTTTGCTGGCCTGAAAGATGACCGTTACGGTAGCATCAGCTACGGTCGTAACTGGGGTGTATCTTATGACGTAACTGGCTTCACTGATATGCTGCCAGAATGGGGTGAAGATACCCAAGGTTACATGCCTGAAGCAACCAACAACTACAGCGGCTCTGCGCCAACCCTGTTCGGTAACGGTCGTTCTGACGGCGTTCTGCAGTATCGTAATAGCTGGGATGGTTTCAACCTGGCACTGCAACTGCTGGCACCAAACGATTCTTATGATGGCGACAGCTCCAACCACAGTTATTCTCAACTGATCGAGAACGGCACTGGTTACGGTATCGCGATGACTTACGACGCCGGCATGGGCGTAACTCTGGGTGCGACTTACAACAACGCGCAGAAATCTGATTGGCAGAAACAAAACCTGGCCAACGATAAAAACGCACAGCTGTGGTCAGTGGGTGCTAAGTACGATGCTAACAACATCTATGCAGCAATCAACTATACCCAAACCAAAAACCAGATGGCTTACAGTATGAAGCCTATCACCGGTAAGAGTGGAAACATCGGTGACGTAAACAGCATCAACGAAAACGCATTTGCTTCTACCAGCCAAGCAGTGTTCGCGGTTGCTCAATACAACTTCGACAACGGCCTGACTCCAAGCATCGGTTATGCTCAAGGCTGGCTGCGTCATCCAAATGGTTACGTAGGCAACCAAGACTACAGCAAGTATGTTGACCTGGCTCTGACTTATAACTTCAACGCTAACATGAATGCGTATGTTGACTATAAGATCAACCTGCTGGACAACAACGAATACACTGCCAACAACGCTCTGTACACTAACAACGTTGCTGCTGTGGGCCTGCAATACACCTTCTAATTTCTCGCTACGCGAAAAATTTAGATATTGCGAGCTGCGCCGATCTCCTACGGGAGATCGGCTTTTTTCGTTAGCCCGCCATGAAGAACCATAATCTCGCTATCAATTCCTTTCTTGCTCACCTTTTGCGCAATAAATAACTTACCAACCACCATTTCTCAGCATGTAATCCTAAGTTTACAGCTGTCATCACACAAATTTGCACGACGTAAAATTTCAGGCTATGTATTCACTGTTTATAGCAATTTAAAGGCATTTAATTTTGATAACTTGGATATAAAAACCGTTTATTCTATTTAGATGCGAAATTCATGGTTTTTATCACTGGCTTAGTCAAATGCGCTCAACAGATACAGCGAGTACTATGCACGTAAAGATTAACCACCTCGGAAACCGTCATGAAATCCGCTGTAGCACTATCCCCTACCGAATCAAAAACTCTCGCTTGGTCCAAGCAAGACTCGCATTGGGTCTTTAGCCTGTTTGGTACTGCCGTTGGCGCCGGCATTTTATTCCTGCCTATCAATCTGGGGATTGGCGGTTTCTGGCCACTGCTGATTCTGGCAGCACTGGCATACCCGATGATCTATCTGGCCCATCGTGGTCTTGCACGCTTTGTACACTCTTCCGCCAATGCTGAAGCAGATTTTACCGATGTGGTGGATGAGCATTTCGGAGCGCGTTTTGGCCGCTTGGTTACCTTGCTCTATTTTCTGTCAATCTTCCCCATCCTGATGATTTACGGTGTTGCGATCACCAATACCACGGATAGTTTTCTGGTCAATCAGCTTGGCATGGCTTCGCCACCACGCGCGCTGCTGTCGGGTGGCCTGATTTTCGCTCTGATTGCTATCATGATTGCCGGCGAAAAAGTGTTGCTAAAAAGTTTTGAAGTAATGGTGTATCCACTCGCCGGTATTTTGGGCCTGCTCTCTTTGTATTTGATCCCACATTGGCAAATGCCAGCACTGAGTATGCCGTCAGCTAAAGATTTTATGACCACATTGTGGCTGGCCATTCCGGTCGTGGTATTTTCATTCAGCTACACCCCGGCAGTCTCTTATTTTGCCAAAGTACAACGCCAACGCTATGGCGCACACTCTGAGGCGAAAACAGATAGCATCATGCGTCGTACCACTACCATGCTGGTCGGTTTTGTGCTGCTGTTTGTGTTCTCTTGCGTACTGACCTTGTCACCGGCTCAACTGGCACAGGCCAAAGCCGAAAACGTGTCGATTTTGTCTTATCTGGCCAACATCATGCACAATCCCGTACTGGGTTTACTGGGGCCGTTGGTTGCGTTTATTGCTATTACCTCTTCATTCCTAGGCCATTTCCTTGGTGCGCGCGAAAGTCTGAATGGCTTGTTGACCAAAAATACTCGCTTATCACTACGGCATGCTGACAAACTAAGCATTGTGATCCTGTTTCTGGCTATCTGGGTCTCTGCTATCCAAAACCCAAGCATTCTGGGCGTAATGGAAGCGCTGTCTGGTCCGGTGATCGCGATTATCCTGTTTATCATGCCGGTGTATGCGGTTTATAACGTCAAATCACTGCATGCCTATCGTCACCGTTTTGGTACCTACTTTACCTTGGCCGTTGGTCTGCTGGCGGTATCTGCGTTAGTGTTTAATTTGTTGTTCTAACCGCATTCCTCTCATCTCCTAGCGAGTTTTTTATCGCGCCCCTTTTTGGGGCGTTTTCATTCTTTGACTCTTCACTTTCTTAGCTATTTTAAGTTTTTCTTCATTTTTAATTTATGCTCGCGCCTTCCTTTTCATTCCTCTTGTTTTTTCATCCTCTATCCCACGCTATTTACTTTCTCTCCTTGCTTTATTTTTCGCATATTTTCCATGCATTCATGAGATTGGATCTAAATAGGGCAATGTGTTTTAAATGGCGAATTTACCAACCCCTTCTATTCTTATTAATGCAACGGCGAATTTGGAATGTACGCCGCAATAAAGCTGTGGTGGGTGCAAAACACCCTAAAAATACAAGGGGTTTAACCATGAAATACAATTCTCTTGCCGTAGTTTTACCTGCTCTTTTGCTATCGTCCACCAGCTATGCTGTTGAACTGTATAACAAAGATGGGAATACCATTGATTTCTATGGGTATGTCATGGGGGATTATCACTTCTCCAAGAAAAATGACATTTCCACACACGGGGATCAGAGTAACTCCCGCTTTGGTATCAAAGGCACAACAGAAATTAATCCTGAATTGAAAGGCTTTGGGCATTTTGAATATAACCAGCCAATCAATAATAACGAAAACTCATTTTGGGGCGAAGAAGGTGAAGTTCGCTTAGGCTATGCCGGCTTAACCCATGATACCTATGGCACCATTCAATACGGTCATAACTGGTCTGTGATGTATGACGTGACCCAGTATGCCGATATGCTGCCAGAATTTGGCGAAGATACGCTGGGTTACTTCTCCGAAGTCTCAGGCAGTACCGTGATAGATCCAGATTCAATGTTCGGTTCAGGCCGTGGTAACGGTATGCTGCAATACCGCTACAGCTATGCTGGTTTTGATATGGGTCTGCAATATCTGGCTAGCAGTACCGGCGTACAGGGCGAAGGTGCCGGCGCCTCATTGCAATACACCTTCGATTCGGTCGGCATCACCTTAGGTGGTGCATATAACGCCGGTAGCAAAGATGTGCAGGCCATTCGTAATCTCGGTGCTCCACTGGCACCAGACTTCAATGAAAGCCGCGCACATATGTGGGCTCTGGGCGCAAAATACGATCTTAACAACATCTACCTGTCAGCGGTGTATGCCGAAACCGACAATCAGCAACCGTATGTTGATATCAACAATAACAACAACTTTGCTGACAAAACACAAGCCTATTTCCTGACCGCGCAATACACCTTCGACATGGGCCTGACCCCAGGTATTGCCTATGCGCAAGGTAAAGCGAAAAGCTTAAACGGTTATGGCGATCAGGATTACAGTAAATATGTCGACTTATCGCTGAACTACGCGATCAATAACCACTTCACCACCTATGTGGATTACAAAATCAATCTGCTCGACAACAACGAGTATACTCGTCAAAACAGTGTGCTCACCGATGATGTGGTCGCCGTTGCGTTCCAGTACAACTTCTGACCAATTCAGCAGATTAACAACAGGGTGACATAAAGGCGCTACGGCGCCTTTTCTTGTGTTTTTTCTTGGCCGGATTGATTGTCAAGACACTATGCAAAAGGTATAAGGATAAAGGAACTTTGTATTACTTGCATGGATGTCACCACATATGTTTGAACACATCATTGCCGCTCCGGCAGATCCAATTCTCGGCCTCGCCGATACCTTCCGCGCCGATCCACGAGCTCACAAAATTAACCTTAGCGTTGGTGTTTACAAGGATGATGCCGGCCAAACCCCGGTACTGCACAGCGTGAAAAAAGCGGAAAAACGTCTGCTGGAAGAAGAAAGCAGCAAAAACTATCTGGGCATTGATGGCCTAGCCAGTTTTGCCGCCTGCACTCAAGCGCTGCTGTTTGGTGCTGACAGCTCCATTGTGCGGGAAAAGCGAGCCAAAACCGCACAAACACCTGGTGGTACAGGTGCACTGCGTGTTGCTGCGGAATTCATCGCTCGCCAAACCTCTGCGAGCACGATTTGGATCAGCAATCCAACTTGGCCTAACCACGCGAGCGTGTTTAAAGCGGCCGGTCTGGAAGTACGTGAGTACGGTTATTTTGATGCCGCCAATATGGCGCTCGACTTTGATGCCATGCTGACCTCACTGGAGCAAGCCAAAGCGGGTGATGTGGTGTTATTCCACGGTTGCTGCCACAACCCAACCGGTATTGACCCAACGCCAGCGCAGTGGGATCAACTGGCCAAGCTGTCAGCAGCCAAAGGCTGGTTGCCACTGTTTGACTTCGCCTATCAAGGCTTTGCTCGTGGTCTGGAAGAAGATGCCTACGGCCTGCGCGCGTTCTGCGCCAACCACAGCGAATTGTTGGTAGCCAGCTCCTTCTCTAAAAACTTCGGCCTGTACAACGAGCGCGTCGGTGCTTGTACTTTGGTCGCGGCCGATCAGGAAACCGCGGAGCGTGCGTTTAGCCAAGTCAAATCGGTGATCCGTGCTAACTACTCCAACCCACCTGCACACGGTGCTGCCGTTGTTGCGTTGATCCTGTCTGACCCGCAGCTGAAGGCAGAGTGGGAAGCAGAACTGACTGAGATGCGTGGTCGCATTCATCAGATGCGAGAACTGTTTGTCGCCAAGCTGCAAGCACTGGGCGCTAACCGTGATTTCAGCTTCATCGCACGCCAAAATGGCATGTTCTCTTTCAGTGGCCTGAATCCACAGCAGGTTGCCCGTTTGAAAGATGAATTTGCAATTTATGCTGTCGGCTCCGGTCGTATCAACGTGGCAGGGATCACCTCCTCCAACATTGATCCGCTGTGTCAGGCAATTGCTCAAGTACTGTAAGTCTGTCGAGCGAGTACTTCTTGAGCGCTCACCTTTGACGCTCACCTAAGATCACCTCGCGCTATTACGGTCAGCTAACGCTGGCCGTAATATTTTGCCTCTAATCCATTCACGCTAGACGCTTCTGACCTATTACCCCGCACACTCACCACGTCGCCTTTCTGAGGGCACAGCTCTAACGTTGCGTACTTTTATCAGCCAGCCAGTGTTTAGCTCGCCACCATAACTCAAGCTAAACAGACATTTTGTCTGCAACGATCTTTTGCACGCAAAAATAACTGTGAAGAACTTCTCAAAATGACACAGATACTTCCATACTCATAACACGCTTGTCATTCAGGAGAGGCCGATGGAAAGTTTGCACATGCGCCCCGTGATCAAAAAGCATTGTCTGACGCTGCTGCTAAGCGGCACCTTACTCTGCTTCTCGGCAGTGTTCCTGATGTATATCAGCGAGCATGGCTGGCTGTTTCTCCTGCTGATGCTGTTTCCAGCCATTTACCTGTCATGGCATGGCTTTAAACGTTGGTTAGAGCCGGATATTGGGCTGACACTGTCGGTCGGGCACATTCAATATCATCACCGCCATGGCGGCTGGGCATTACCGTGGCAGGAAATTCAGAGTATTGGTGTACCACGCCAGCAAGTGGGGCTGGATTGGCAACCGCTGGACTATCTCGGCGTGCGTGTTAGAAACTACACCGCGATTTTAGATCGCATCAGCCCTGATTTGATCAATAGTCTGATTAGCGAACAACGCGATCTGATTGATATTGGTATGTCGCAAGAGGAGTTTAGCGTCCCGTATGACGGCACGCTGCTGTATGACGACACACCAGTGGTGCTGCAGCAAGAAATTTACACCGGTACAGAAGCCATGCTGCTGAACCGGATGCGCCACTGCCGGCGTTTACTAGGCTACGATCTTTATATCCCCATCACTGCGCTGGATCGCTCCGCGCAGGAAGTGATTACCCTCTCGCGCAGCTATCGTGAACACGCCGAGCGCAGTGCTTATCAGTATGCTGACGGACAGGTGATCCCCGCCGCCGAATCCGGCTTAGCGCTACAACACCTGCACACTGATCAGCATACTGAATAATCATCGCGTAAGACGATGCACAGTCTTACCAGGCTGGCATATCCTCACCGACAAAAGGATTTGTCCGTTTCTCATGACCGATGGTGGATGACGGACCATGCCCCGGCACAAACACCGTATCATCACTCAATGACCACAATTCACTGCGGATCGACGCCAGCAGCTGCGCATGATCGCCCATCGGGAAATCCGTGCGACCAATACCGCCTTTGAACAACACATCGCCAACGAACGCCATCTTCTCAGCCTGATTCACAAACACCACGTGACCTGGTGTATGACCTGGGCAATGACGCACTTCTAAGGTCATTTGACCGATACGAATTTCATCGCCGCCATTCAGCCAATGATCTGGTGTCAACGCGCCACAATCGGCCAAACCAAACATCTGCGCCTGCTGCGATAACCCATCCAGCCAAAACTTATCCGCCATCTGCGGGCCATAAACCGGCACTCCATAATGGCCAGCCAATTCCGCCGCTGCGCCCACATGATCCAGATGACCGTGCGTCAGCAAGATATGCGTCAGGGTTACACCGGTCTGTTCAATAGCGCGTTTTAAGGCTGGGGCATCACCACCTGGGTCAATTAACGCCGCTTGCAGCGTCTGCGAACACCAGATCAGGGAACAGTTTTGTTGAAACGCGGTAACCGGCAAAATCGTAAATTTCATGCTAAACCTGAGAAGAAAAAAGATCTGAATTCAGATTCTGCAATTTTCTGTCCCCGAAAAGCAATTTCTTCTACCACTTTTCCTGTCCTGCTCCATAGTATTAACGTGGATAAAAGGAATTTGTGCCATGTTTGATGCAGGTTATACAGAACAAGCCGTGCCGGCCGCTGAAATGCAATACTGCATCAGTATGGCTAGCCGTCTCTACAACGTACCGGGCATTTTGCTCAAAGCCATTTCACAAGTGGAAGGCGGCAAGAAAGGCACCATCAGTAAAAACAGTAATGGCTCTTACGATTTGGGGCCCATGCAGATTAACACCATACATTTACCTCGCTTAGAAGCGCAGTTTCCCGGCCTAACGTGGAAAGCGCTTGCTAGCAATACCTGCCTGAATGTGGCGGTCGCGGGCGCACTCTTGCGTGAACACCTGACCCAATGTCAGGAGGATGTGTGGTGCGCGGTGGGTAACTACCACTCCAAAACGCCCAAATACCACATTACCTATCGCACCAAAGTGGTCAATGCCTACCTCAGCTTGCTCATTGCCAAGCAAAACAAAAATACGGTCAAAAAAGCACGCCCTCGCCCCGATACTCAATCTTAATACCTAAAAAGCCCCATAGCCGTAGGTATTGATACACGCGTTCAGGCGTTTTCTATATACCCAAACAACTTGAAGTTGCAGGTAGGCGGCAAGTGAGTGAACCCCCATGAGCATAGGCAAACTATGTGATTGGGGTGAACGAACGCAGCCAACACCGCTGCAACTTCAAGTAGGAAGGGTATAGATTGAAACGCGAACTGCACCATTAATTTGGCCATAGCCGTTATTTTGACCTAAGCCGTCCCTATCATAATAACGGTGGCTAGCGCGTTATTTTTTATTCCGGAGCGAGAGACAAAAATAACGCGAATTTCTCATTCCCTCAGCACTCTCAATTTTTTTCGCCAATTTTTGTTAACGAATATTTATTGCACTACTCTGCTACCAAAATCCCTGTAACATTAACGGATATGTCATATTTTTAACGTAAATAATATCCGTTACTGCCGCTGACTTGGAGCTTAGGGATGATTAATGTGGATGATGTACTTCATAAATACGCACCAACACTACCACAGCGTACATGGCTGTACCGCCCGGTGAGTTCCGTGCTGAAAAATCTGCTGCATGAAGACGATTTTCAGCAATTTGCGCGCACCTATCCGGACGTCACCGGATTTGAGTTTGTTGAGCAGGTTTTACGCTATTTTGATTTTCACGCTACGGTTCGCGATAACGCTCTAGAAAATATACCGGTCACGGGCCGAGTCGTTATCATTGCTAACCACCCTATCGGCTCATTGGATGGCCTTACTCTGCTGCGTTTGGTTGGTCAGCTGCGTAAAGATGTCAAAATCATCGCCAATAACATGTTGATGCAATTAGCACCGCTGGAGCCATTATTGCTGCCGGTTAATAACATGGGCGGCAAAACACCGAAAGAAAACCTTAACCAGATCCACCAGTGGCTAGAGCATGAAGGCGCGGTGATTATTTTCCCTGCCGGTGAAGTATCACGTCTGCGCCCTAACGGGGTGCGCGATACACGCTGGCATAGTGGCTTTTTGCGGATCGCCAGCCGCGCTCAAGCGCCAGTGGTGCCCATTTATATTAAAGGCCGTAACTCAGCGCTGTTTTACGGCACGTCGATGGTATACAAACCGCTGGCCACGTTATTGCTGGTCAAAGAGATGTTTAATCAAACCCATAAAGGGATCCAGATTAATATCGGTGCACCTATTCCCTATCGCAGTTATCACACCCTTTGCCATTTACCAACACCGACGCGGATCAAACTGTTTCGCAAACACCTGTATCAGCTCGGCTCCAATAAAGCAGGCGTGTTACCCACTGAAATCCCGATTGCCCATCCGGAAAATCGCGTGACGCTGCGTAAAGAGATCCAAGAGTGTGATTTGCTCGGTACGAGCAGTGATGACAAGAAAATCTACCTGTATCGCTACAGCGAAAACTCCGCCATCATGCGCGAAATTGGTCGCTTGCGTGAAGTGGCGTTTCGCGCTGTAGGTGAAGGCTCTGGGCAACGGTATGACATCGATGGCTATGATCGCCACTATGTCCACATTGTGCTGTGGGATGATCAAGATCTGGAGATTGTCGGTGCCTACCGATTGTGCGATACCGCCACCACCTTACGCGAAAAAGGCTTAGACGGCATCTATACCCACTCGCTCTTTCAATACGATGAAGGGATGACGCCTATCTTGCAGCAAGGGCTGGAGTTGGGGCGCAGCTTCGTACAGCCGCGCTACTGGGGTTTACGCAGCTTAGATTATCTGTGGCTAGGCATCGGGGCATTTTTAGCGCGCAATCCGCATTTTCGCTATCTGTTCGGACCGGTCAGCATCAGTAATGGTTTACCACCGGAAGCAAAAAACCTGCTGGTCTACTTCTATCAAACCTATTTTGCCGCTCACCAGAGCATTGCCCGCTCACGTCGCCCTTACCAGCTGACGAACGAGCTGCAAAAAGAACTACAGCAACAGTTTTGTGGCACGGACTACCTTAAAGATCTCACGACCCTTAAATCGCTGATGCACCATTTTGGCGTGCAGATCCCGACCTTGTACAAACAGTACAGTGAACTGTGTGAACCTGGTGGCGTGCAATTCTTGGATTTTGGTACGGATCCGGACTTTGCTGACTGTATTGATGGCTTAGTACTGGTTGATACCAACAAGCTGAAAGAGAAAAAACGCGCTCGCTACATCACGCCACATTTGAAGGCATCATCTCAGGAAGCGCCGCAGGGTGACGCGAAGACACAAAACACGAGCCTAACCACTCAATCGACTAAATCATAGCCAGTTACACAAGCCATAGGCGTGCGGCAATCAGCACCATCCAGTAGCGTTAAATAGCACAAAGCCCGAAACTCAGTTCGGGCTTTGTCATTATGCTGCAAGCAGATTTACCATGCGCGTACAGGGCCGGTATCCACATGCACAAAATTGCTTTTTGGATAGTAGCCCACACCGCCGGCTTTCATTTTCATGGCCGCTTTGCGGACATTACTCAATGATGCGCCTTCGATGCGAAAATCCACGGCACGTGCCAGAGTATGGTAGCTATGCTTAGCCACACCCCGAGAATGTTTGCGCAGATTTTTATTGGTTTTCGGTGAACGGTAGCCAGAAATCAGTTGGATTTCCCCACGTGCGCCGACCATCAGTTGAATGCGGTATAGTTGATCAAACAATCGTTTATCAATCTTGGTAACCTGATTGGCTCGGTAATCACGCAACAAAAAATTCAGGCGTGACAACTCTTCCGAGACGTAGTTTTTACCATCAAAAAACTCGGCCCGAACCTTTTCCCCGGTATTGATGTTATTCAATGTCAGGATCTTTGGTTTAGACGTAGATAATGAGGCCAAAGCTTGCCCGGGAAGCAGCGCACAACCGAGTACTACGCCACCTAAAGCAAGCCACTTACGACGACTGTGATCAATCCCTTGCTCAAGATCTTGCATAATTTAAGTGATTACTATCCGGTTAATTATAAGGAAACGCTATAAACCCAACGCGATGCACCTTAACCGCACAGGCAAAGTCAGTCAACCTATACGGCAGCACAAAGATCTGACAGATCCCTCTGACGCTGACCTATTTAAGACCGGATGTCAGTAGAAAGATTCGGATAAGCACCCATTTTCATGAACTTAATCACAAAATAAGTTTCTTCAGACAGAACATATCGAGATGTATCACAATATGACAGGGCGGAAATGATTTTTCTGATTCTGTTACTCAGATTCAGCTTTCGCCATCAATGTTCTGACAATACATCTGCGGTAAATTCTGGATATCAGAAAATATCGTGCTATGACACGATTTCAGATTTATGTCGTGCTACCGCGCCCCTTCACGCTGAACCCAACTCGGGTATACGCCAATCAGGAACACTCTCAGTAGCCGCGTAAAATAACGGCATAAATAGCGCCGTCATGCATGATGCAAAACTGCCAGATGAACAAGACTTGAAAACAAAAAAAGAGAAGCCAAAGCTTCTCTTTTTTGAGGTCAGATATATGGGTGTCGCGCTCAGTAATCCGCTTAATTGAGTAGCTGGCGCAGGTTACGCTGCACCACCGCACTTGGGCGTGGCACCTTATCGTAATCGTAAATATCGGTACGGTATTGCACCTGACCATCATCCCCAACCCAAGAAGAGAGATAATAGATCTGCACCGGCACACGATTACGGATTGTCACGTACTGAGTCTTGCCCTTGTTCAGCGAGTTTTCAATGCGGCTTTGATTCCAACCGACCTCGCCCAACAGCATATCAGCCAGCTCAGCCGCTTTATTCACCCGCACACAGCCTGAGCTGAGCGCACGGATATCTTTACCGAACAGCCCTTTGGATGGCGTATCGTGCAGGTATATAGCCTCAGAGTTTGGCATGTTGAATTTATAGCGACCCAACGAGTTACCATCTCCCGGCGCTTGCTTGAGGCGATACGGGAAGTTCTTCGCTGACATCATGCTCCAATCGATATCATAGGGCGAAATTTCGTAAGCATTCTCGGTCCAGTCACTCAAGATCACATAGCCATGCTGTGCCAAGTAGCTCGGATTTTGCTTCACTTTCGGGATGATATCTTCACGGATCAGCTTAGTCGGTACCGACCAAGGCGGGTTCAGCACCACATTATTCAGCTGACTGTGCATGAACGGCGTTTTACGCGCCGGACGGCCGACAATCACTTTCGAGTCCAGCACCTTTTTACCGTCGCGGAAGTAATCCAGACGATAATCTGGGATGTTGACCCAAATACCATTGGTTTTCTCTGCCGGTAACAAACGCAGACGCTGCATGTTTAACGCCAGCAAGGTCGCGCGAGCTTGTGGATCTTGGTTTAACCAAAAACGTGTCCGTGGACCAATAACGCCATCAGTCGCCAACCCATGACGGGCTTGGAAACTCTCGACCGCGCTGACCAAGGTCGCGTTATACAAGTCATCACCGTTATCCTGATAATCGGCAGGCAAATCGCCGGTTAAACGCAGGATCTGCGCCAGAGCAATCACCATTGGGCTGTATTCACCCGGACGCAAGGTTGTCGAGGTGACCAGCTGCGGCCATCCCTTTTCATGCTGCTCTTCCAGCAAAGTATGCAGCGCTTTTTGCATCTTCGGATATTGCGGATTCATGGGCGCTAGCGAATCAATAAACGCCGTCAGGCGATTTTGGTCTTTGGCTTTCAGCCAAGCCAGAACACGCTCTGGTGATGGTGCCGGTAGGCGTGCCATCTTGTTGTTGCCATACAGCCAGACACTGCCGTTAGCCCCCACATTCTGCACATAGCCCAGATAACCCAGCATCGCATCAGACAGCAGTTTATCGCGTGCCATCTCTGATAAATGGGTATTGCTGATCTCTTTGACCCACTGAGTAAAGCGCGGATTGATCCCCGCCAAAGCCAGTTCATTCAGCTGCACCAAAAAGGCGCGTGTTGCCTCTTCGTTTTGCCACAATGGCTGCATATTACTGGCGGCGTACAGCTTATTGACCTGCTGTGGGAAGTTAAGCTCCACATGCTGCGGTAAACCCTGCTGCACAGGTCCGGCGACATTTGCTGTGTCTGCCGCATTGGCGGCCGCCGCAACGCCAAAAGGCTGCACCAATAATGCAGAAACCAATAAACAACCAGCGGCTTGAGTGACTTTCGATGGACGCATCTGAATTCGGCTCTTTAAGCGAGATTATCCGCACAAATAATGTGCAGGTTGGATGTTATTAAAATATAGGATAAAAAAAGCATACTCCAATCATGCGCGGTAATCTATTTTTAACCTCATCATTTATTTACAACACATTGCTGATAATAAAAGAAAAAGCTGCGCATGACGGATTATCATGCACAGCTTTTTATTAAAATTCTACCGAAAAATTAACCGTTCAGTATCACAAGATCTCGGCACTCTCTGGCGCTGCTTGCGGCGCGCTTTGCGGTAACTCGGCCCCAAAGCCACGCAGCCCCACCACATGCACATGCTCGTGGTTTTGGAAAATCTTACGTACCAGTTTGTAGGTGGTCCCCTTCTCTGGGCTGATGTTTTCTGGCGCTGCAATCAGCAGCTGCATATCCAGACGCTCACACAGCTCAAACAAGGTGGCGATAGATTTCGCATCAAGACGCGCAGCTTCATCGAGGAACAACAAACGGCATGGTGCAATATCTTTACCACGCAGACGGCGCGACTCTTCTTCCCAGCTTTGTACGACCATCAGCAAGATAGCCATACCGGTACCAATCGCCTCACCGGTAGACAACGCACCACTTTCGGCGCGCAGCCAACCATCCGAGCCACGGAAGACTTCCACTTCCAGATCCAAGTAGTTACGGTAATCCAGCAACTCTTCACCGATAGTCTGCGGCGTGCGCTGACCCATATCGATGTGCGGATTCAGGCGCTGATACAGCTTCGCCAACGCTTCAGAGAAGGTCAGACGATTATTAGAGAACAAGTCCTGATGCTGCTCTTGCTGATCAGACAAGCCGCTCAACAACATGGCGTGACTATCACGGATATTCACTGACAGTCGAACGCTTTGTACCTGACCAAACGAGATATTCTGCAGGCCTTGGTTCAGCATGCGAATACGGTTTTGCTCGCGCTGAATGGTCTTACGCATGATGTTGGCTACCGCTTCGGAGCTAATTGCCAGCTTCTGTTCGCGGCTAGTCAGCTCTTCGGTCAGACGCGCCAGCTCGATTTCCATCTGCTCGATAGCATCCACCGGATCGTCGGTTCGGATGATGTCCTGACGAATGCGCTCACGCAGGTGCTGATACACGGCAATGTAGAACAGCACTTTCTTCTGTGGATAACGCGAATCTTCTGACGCACGCAGCACATCGCGCAGCATCTCGTTATTCGCCACGGCTTGACGCAACGTACCCAGCGCTTTATCCGACATCGAGCGCAGCTCGTCTGCTGACAAGTAAGCCAGTTCACGACGGTGCAAACGACGCTCCACATCGTTATCGCGCGCCAGACGCAATACCGCGCACCATTCCGCTTTGGCTTGCACCACTTGCTGACGCAGGCTCAGATATTCACGCTCCAGCTTACGCAGACGTTTTTGCTGGCCATCCATTTCGGCCTCCAGCGTCGCGATCTGTTTTTCCAGCTGGCTGCAGCGCTGGCGGTTGTTGCTCAGCTGGGCATGCAGCTCATCGCGGCGGTTACGTGCGCGGGCTTCCGCATCGGCATCAGCGCGCACGCCAATGTCTTGCATCTCTTGCTCCAGCTCTGCCAGCATGTCGCGCTTAGCATCGTGCGAGCTGCGTAACGAAGCAAACACCTGATGATATTGGCTGTGCTGACTTTGCAGCTGACGCAGGCGATCGCGCTGACGGCTACGCTCAGCTTCGGCATGCGCCAGTTGCTCACGCAGTTTTTCGGTCAGACCGGAGGACTCACCAGCCATGCCCACGGAGTCGGCATAAGCAAAATAAGCGCGGCGCTGCACCACTTCAGACAAGGCAAACAGCTTTTGCTTAGCTTCACGCTGCTGGTTTTGCGCCTGCTGATAATCGGCTTGTAAGCTATCTTGCTGCTGCGGGTCATTTTGTAGTACCGACAACAACGGCTCTAATTGTTGCAACTGCGCGCCGTATTGCTGGATATAACGCTGGGCCTCCAACGCCGCATCCAACTCTTCGCGCAGCACTTCTGTGCGATCAATAAGATCTTCATCGGCCAGCAACGCGGTCAACGGCACCAAGCGATTGAGCAGGTTCAGTTGTTCACGCAGTTGCTCTTGTGACGTGCGCAGCTGTTTTTCAATGGCATCGGCCTGCGCCAGCTCACGTTCGATATCACTGCGCTGCTGATTCAGCAGACGAATTTCTTCTTCTGGATCAGACTCAAACGCTACCGCCAGATGCTCACCGACAAAGCGGCTAAACGCCTGATGCAGACGTTGCAGTTTTTGCACGTCAAATGACAGCGTGGCGTAACGCTCAGCTAACTCTTCACGCTCCGCGCGCAACGTTTCCAGACGGCTTTCGCGTGCGGCACGACCAAACAGCGGTACGGCTGGGAAGCGCGAATAACGCAGCTGACGCTCGGAGATCTGCACCACCACTGCGCCTTCGAGCTCTTGCGTTTCAAAAACGCTGTCATCGAACGACTGCGGATCGCCTTCAATCAGATACAAGTCTTCTGGGCAGTCATCCACCAGCTCAGGCAGCAGCTCACGTACCGCAGAAAGATCTTGCACCACGATGCCATGACGCGCCGGACCATACAGCGCCGAGAAGTACGGCGCATCATCCAGCGTCACATCATCATAAATCTCGGACAGCAATACACCGCCCAAACGCTCCGCCAGCGCAACCAGACGGCTATCTTCCGCCCCGCCCGGTTGTGCCAAACGTTCGATTTGCGCTTCGATAACGGCCTTTTTCGCGGCCACCTGATCGCGCGCCACGGTGCGCTCACGCTCTTGCTCCAGCAGATTTTGCATCTGCTGCATCACGGCTTGCGCATCTTCCAGTGGCTGTTCAATCTGGGTGCTTAAGGTATTCAGGGCATCTTGCGCGGTCAGCCACTGCGGCGCACGCTTCGACAGCGCGGCAATCTGACCGGCAAACTGCTCGCGTTGCTGACGCAAGCTGCTACGCTGCTCCAGATGCTCAGACAGCTCCGCCGAAACCGTTTCAGCTTGCAGATCTAAACGCGCTTGCTCTTCGGCCAGCTCAGCCGGATGATCAATGCGACTGCCACTACGACGGATAAAATCATTGAGCAGACGCTCAGCATCTTGCTGACTACGCAAACGCTGCTCTAGCTCGGCCAACTGACTGCGCAGCGGGGAAACTCGCTCGGCCAAATGCTGTTGCGAAGGCAAATCACGCAGCAGCTCACGGGCGGTTTGCCACGCATCACTGCGCGCCACTTCACCGGCAATGCGGCAAACCAGCTGATACGCGCGATCAAATTGACCGGCCGCGGCTTGCTCCACGTTCACTTTCTGTTCAAGGCTCAGCAGGCGCTCGGTGGCTTCCTGTTCACGGGCCACAAACTCCTCTTGCCACTCGGCTGCATTGTCGGCAGTCAGCTCTGGCAATGCACACAGCGCGCGCGCTTTTTCCAGCGCCTGCACCGCTTGCTGATATTGCAGGGCTCGGGTTTGCTGGGAATCCAGAGCTTGCTGGTAATCGGCCAACTGAGACTTAAGATCGTCCACCTCAATTTCTGCGCCTTCAGCCAGCTCTTCAGCTTCGGCCAGCGCTTCGGTGGATTCGGCGACCACTTCGTTCTGCTCTTCCAGACGAACCGACAGCTCTTCTAAATCATCGCGATAACGCTCGATTTTTTCTTGCTGACGCAGAGCGGTGATCACCAAGTTCAGGTGATCACTGGCCGCCTGATGATCGGCTTCCAGATCGTTTTCGGCGCCTTTATGCTCTGCCAGCTCGCGGCCCATCTCGACCAGACGATACTGCTGGTTAACCAGCTCACCGCGAACACCGAACCATTCACGGCGCAGATTCAGCACATCTTCCAAATGCTGACGGCGCTCGTTGGCATGTCGCATGTAGTCCGCCGCCACGTAGTTGGTGGCTTCGGCAATCAACTGCTTAAACATGTCACGGTCAGACTGGGTGACGCGAATCGCTTCCAGCGTCATGCGGTTTTCACGCAGCGCCGCTTCCATATCTTGGAAGGCTTTGCGCACGCCAACGTTTTCTGGCAGCAAATAATCGCGCAGAGAACGGGTAATGGCGCTGGAAATACCACCGTACAGAGACGCTTCAATCAGACGATAGAACTTACTGCGATCAGATGAAGAGCGCAGACGTTTCGGGATCACGCCCATGTCGAACATCAGGCTGTGATAATCAGCAATCGAGTTGAATTGCTTAAACTGCACGCCTTCCAACTCATCGACTAAATCACGCACTTCTTGCAGCTGGCGAACACGCGCTTTGGAGTCTGACAGTTTTTCGGTCAGCAAATCGGTCGGATTGGTGGCCATCGGCAAGCCTTGAATCGCAAACGGCTTGATATCCACCTTGCGATCACGACCAGCGACTTGCTGCAAACGCACACCAATCAGCATACGTTGATTGCGTGAGTTCAGCGTATCAATAGCGGCATAACAGACACCGGCTTTCAGCTTACCGTACAGACCTTTATCGCGAGAGCCTGAGGTCGCGCCCGCTTCGGTGGTGTTACGAAAGTGCAGTAACGTCAGATCGGGGATCAAGGTGGTGACAAAGGCCGCCATGGTGGTGGACTTACCCGCACCGTTACCGCCGGACAACGTCGTGACCAGATCATCAAGATCAAAAGTTCGAGCAAAGAAGCCGTTCCAGTTAACCAGTGTTAATGAGCGAAATTTTCCGCGTTCGATCATGTTCGATTATTCCTCACCATCATCGACGATGGTTTCGCCCGCATCGTCCACAGCATCATCTAATGACAACGTGTCTGCCGCCATCGCTTCCCCATCACGGATCATGCGCAACTGCGCTTCGCGTGGATCATCGCCGCTACGTACATCCGCGCCAAAACGGAATACCGCTTCAGAGATACGGAATTTGCCACTGTCACCAATCATCACCAACATGCCCAGACGGCGCAGGCGGTTCAGGGAGGTATTCACCTTCTCCTGCAGCTTTTTGCGGTCCAGATCCGAGCCGGTCGAGCGGTTATTCACCAACTTGAGCAACTTAGTTTCGTCGGCCAGATTCAGCAGCTCGTCATACAGGTCGGCTACGGTAAAAATACCTTCTTGTGCCAAACGCTCAGGGCTGAGGTAGAGGTAACACAATACCTTACCGACCATCATGTCGAGCTCAGACAGTACGCTTCGCGCGATCAAGGTGGTTGAGCGTGGGCGCAGATAGAAGAACCCTTCCGGCGCGCGGATTAACTCCACGTTATAGCGACGGTAAAACTCATCCAGCTCACCTTGGAAATCCATCAGGAAGGCATGGTTATCCAGATCTTCCAAACCGATGTGACGACCGGCGCGCAGCTGGCTGTCGAGGACAGGGAAAATCGGATTAGCAATCGCCTGTGCCATACGCACAGGAATATATTGATCAATATTCATCGATGACATGGGCCTGAACCTTGGCTCCGTGGTCGTTAATGGCCTGCCATTCTGGCTGCAGGCCGGCAAAATCGGCTTTCGCTACCCCAAGGCGTACCGCTTGGTCAACAAGCAGACGCGATACATCAAAGTGACGCGCACCTGGGAAGCGTCGTAAGAAGTCTTTCAGCACCGCCGCCAAATCAAGCGGACGCTGCTGCTGGCGATACTCAATCAGCAAGTTTTCAATGCTGGCGGCCAGTTGCTCGTTCAGATCGCTTAAGCTTTCATACTCCAGCTCTGGCGGTAAATCCCCCACCGCAATCTCGTTACGCAGCGCCATCTCTTCGTCGCGCATATCCAGCAGACGATCGGCGTTAGCGTGATACAGCACCCACGGCATATCAAAGTAATCTCGGATAGACTGGCGCAAACGCTGAGCAAAGATCCGGTTTTTATCCATATCAATTGCGGTACGGATAAATTTATGGACGTGGCGGTCATAGCCAATCCAAAGATCAATGGCTTGCTGACCCCAGCTGATAATGCGGTCTAGCTTGGCTTGCAAGTCCAGCACCAGTTGATCGACAAACGCCAGATCATCGTGGCCTAAAGTGGCATCTTGAATGCGCAGCAAACGGGCTTGCAGCTTGTCGCCGGCAGCTTCCAGTGTATCTTGCAGTTCGCGCAGGTTACCGGAGGTTTGATCCAGCAACGTTTCACAGCTGCTGATCGCCGCCCGCCAATCTTTGCTCAGTAGCGCGGCAATATCGTCTTTCACCGCTTGCTGATGGTCATCCATCAGACGCTGGGTCAGGTCGATACTGTCAAAAATTTCGGCTACGGAATATTTGAGCGGTGCATAGACATTACGCCGCCAGTGGGCGTCATCCCCGTTCTCTTCTGCCGCTTCCGCCGCACGCTGGATCTCATCCGCCACAATCGACAGCTGGACAGACAAACGCAACGCTGAAAATTCACGCTGACGAATATAGTAATCGGTAATGCCAATGCCGAGCGGGGTCAGGCGATAAATTGACTGCCCTTCCATCACTTCGCTGGTAAAACGGCTCAGTAAACGCTGGCGAACCAGATCGTTAATGGCGTTGTTGGCGCGCTGATTCAGGGTTTCATTGGCCAGACTGAAGCTTTCGCTCACATGACGAAACGCATCGACCAGTTCCCCTTCTGACATTTCGCCATCAAAACGCTCGGTATTGAGGGTGGCAATGGCAAGCAGAAAAGCCAGACGCTCCACCGGCAATGCAATGGAGAAGTCATTTTTCCTCGCCCAGGCGACCAGCTCAGGTACGGTCTGGGAAAATTCACTCATGCAATGTCCCTTAAAATTTCATCTCAGGCTTGCGTGCCATGACATGAATGTAACGGCCAAGACTAATATAAGGCTCTTGCCGGCAATAACGCTGCTCCATTTCCAGCAGCAGCTCAAATTTGGTTTCCTGCTGTGATTTATCACGCAGATAATCATGCAATACGCGCACACCGGTCTTGCCGACAATGCGTAGCTGCAAATCGGTTAACCATTGATACACCTGCTCAGGGTGGCGCGGATGAGTCGGCACTAAAGATTTTTTACGTCGCCGCGGCATGCCCGCATTCACGTAATCAAAGTTGCCGCCAATCAGGTGATGATGCAGCATGCCATTGTAGTTATAAAACATTAATGACAGCGCGCCGCCCGGCACCAGCTGCTCCGCCAAACGCGTCAGCACATCAACCGGATCTTCGACCCATTCCAGCACAGCATGGAACAATATCAGATCTACTGGAGCGTCTAAATGCTCTCCCACCTGTTGTGCCGGACAGTGCACAAACTGCATGCGATCAGACAGCCCTTCGGCAGCCGCCGCAGCGGCAGCACTTTCTAGCATCTCTTGCGAAATATCGCACAAGGTAACGAAATGCCCTTGTGACGCCAGAAAACGAGACAACTGCCCCATACCACCACCGGCATCCAAGATCCGTAGCGGACGCGCAGGCAACTGCGCCAGCAGATGATTTAAATCTTGCTGCAGAACGGCTTCACGGATCCGCCCTTTAGTCGAACCGTAAATATTCTGTGCGAACTTATCGACAATGCCGTCAAAATTCTGATCTTCAGACACCGCTGGCACCCACTCATGCATGAAAGGTCCTATTTTGACATATTCTGCGCGGAAAAATGCCCTTTGCCGGTCTGATCGGTTTTTTATTATTCAATTATGACGTTGTGCACGGGAAGAGAGGTGGAAAGCGGATTTTTTGCGATCGTTTTGCGCGATTTTAAAAGGAAATAACCGCTGGTAAAGGGGTGTCTGCAAAGCAATACGGCGACAAAAACTGCGTTCTGTCGCCGCATGAGACCATACACATGAAGCCCACAAGCATAAAACAACAGGTTTGTGGCGCATCCTTAGCGTGGCGTTTAGTTAACTTTTGCTACTGGTTGCCGCATGAGCGCTATCGACAGCAGCAGCACTGTGTTTTTTCGCCGCCACATAGGTGTACAGCGGAATGGTGATCAGCACCATCAAAATGCCCCAGTACAGCGAGTTACTGCCAGAGCCCAACAAGGCATACAGGCAGAATACAATCCCGATTAACACCAATCCGGTATACACGCGAAACGTACGGGTTGCAGCCATATCACGGTTAATCATCAAAATAGGCAGAGAAATAATTGCGTAGATATACGGCAATAACGAGGCAAAAACTGACAACAGAATCACAATCTCAAACTGTTTCGCCAGATTTGGCGATGCGGTCATGAATAACACCAGACTCATCAGCACACCGGTAAACACCAGACTTTTTACCGGCACGTTGTTTTTATTGGTCTCAGCAAAAAACGCAGGAAAGATGCCATCTTTGGCCGCGGCACGCGGCGCTTCCGATTGCAAAATCAACCAACCCGACAATGAACCAAAGCACGCAATGATACTCAATGCTGATGCCACTTTACCGGCCAACGGACCAAACATATAGCTGGCCGCCGACGCAAACGGCGCTGGCGAATGCACCAGCACTTCGTGCGGCACGATCCCCATGATTACGGTACAACTGCTGACATAGCAAATGGCAGTGATCAGCAAACCAAACACGGTGGCTTTTGGCACGGTACGTTCAGGATCTTTGACCTGACCGGTTGATACCACGGCCGACTCCACGCCAAGAAAGCCCCACAACGCAATAGATGCTGCGCTCATCACGGCCTGCAAATCGCTTTTGCCGGTAGCGTTATACACCTGAGTAAAGTTATCCGGTTTAAACCAGAACCAGCCGATAAATCCAACCCCAAGCACCACAATCAGCATACAGGTGGCAGTAAATGACTGAGAGCGACCCGCAATATCCGCGCCAAATGAGCCTAATAAAACAAATGCCCACAAAATGACGATGGAGGTAATGCAGCTATACACGGGGTCATGCAGTGCGGGGAAGAAATAACTCAAATAGCCCACCCCAGCAACTAACAAAGCAACATTACCAATCCAGGCACTTATCCAATAACAGATGGTGGATTGAAAACCCACAAACGGCCCGAAAGCATCTTTGGCATAAGACACTATCCCGCCGATACGTGGGTTAATTAGACTGGACTTGGCAAATACTAATGCTAAGGCAATAACGCCAATAATCGTAATGACCCATCCCCATAGAGAGATATAACCGACCCCGGCTAAGTTAGTCGGTAACATAAAAACACCGGAGCCCATCATATTAGATGCCGTCACCAGTGTTAGTGCTGCAAGGCCGATTTTATGCGCACTGCTCCCTGACATTTCAGCCATCATTATCACCTTTAATTTTCGGTTTCAGCGCACACCCGATAACAAAACCTCTCAACCCAGACAGTGAATATCACTGACGACAAAAAGTTTTGCTATCGGGTGTAATAAGCGGAAATTCACTTGTTATTTAGACAGACGCGGTAAATTACGATCCGCCAGCCATTCATTTAACTGCATATTATTCAGGCTATGGAAGCCACTGGTTGGGATCGCATTACGCGCCAAGGTCGCATAAGGGGCGCAAGTCAAGGCAGTACCAATTTCACCCGGTTTCATGATGGTATAAGAAAAGCCAACATACGTGCGGTCAAACAACACGTGGGAGTCTTTACCACAGGCAATCACTGACCACGCTACCGAGGTACGGTGCTCTTCGAGGAATTTTTTCAAATCCGCTTCGCTATCGTTTTTGGTCCAGATACCGGCATCTTCAATGAATAAATCTGCGCAGTTATCGCGGTCATGCGACAGCGAAATCGCAATAAATGACCACACGCCATACGCTTCGCCTTCATGCAGCACATCGTCTTTCGGACGATACGCGGTCACACTCTTGTTGGCGCAAATAACATGCGCGCCCGGCAACAGCGGGAAGCGGCGATTAGACTCGGTACCAAACAACTCTTTACCAGCATCCAGCAATGGCTGAGCATCGAAAACATCCAGCATCGTGCCGTCATATTGTTCAATGGATAATACCGGCTTGATTTTATTGTCATGGATATCTTCATGCACCGCTAAATCGTGTCCCCACACTTGACCGGCCAAGCCACAGAAGCTTGAGGCCGTCAGCATATTAATCTGGCCTACATACGCATCATTACATTCAGCGCGGTCATAGGCCACGATCCCATCTAGCAGGTCATCATCGGTTTTATATACGCTACCAGAAGAGACTTTCAGAACGGACACATACCCTAGCCCTTGAGCACCTGGCGCACCATAACCATCACAATATTGGTCAAATGGACTGATCGCCGTTTTATCAATTTTAGGAGCTCGCATAATTTCACCCTCAGCGTAGATAGATATTCATTAAACTGGGGAGTAAATTAATCGATTTATCCTGCTGAATCGTGACTCTAATCACACATATAACTCTGTTACATTCGCAAGCGTAAGAAAACAATTCTCACTGTAATCTTTTTGCGTATTTGATGGCGAAAGAATTATATGGAAATCGCATTGACATATTTTTTATTCCCTTCCCATTTTATTTTTACCTTTCCACTATTACATGTTTAAACAGTATGACAATATTAAACATGCCCATTTAATTTTCAGCATACGACTTACTTCAACGATAATTCATCAACGAGAATTTGGTTATAGACTAATATAGTTAAAATCAAAGACTGACAGGAAGACAACCCCAAATTACCAACAACACCAGCCTACAAAGGAATAAGAGAACTAAAGGAACAAAAAACTAAATACTGCGCATAGCTCAGCTTCACCCCTAGGTGTAACGGTGTTCGTTTTTCATACAGCAAGTTGCGAGCAAGGCGAGATTGTAGGCACACAACTTCGTCACAAGGAGCCTAATCTGGCGTATGTGGTTATTTTTTCAGGCTTAATCGACTATCATGGCAGAAAATAATGTCTACGGGGATGCTATGTCTGCATTCGGAATGTTTGAACTGAAAAAACTGATTGGCGCATTGGTCATGCCGTTACCGGCCATGCTGCTGCTGATCTTGCTCGGGTTATTGCTGCTGTGGTTTACCCGCTGGCAAAAAACGGGCAAAACCCTGATCTCTGCGGGATGGATTGTTTTGTTGCTGCTTTCCTTCCAGCCGGTGGCCGATGCACTGCTGCGCCCCACCGAAAACAAATACCCGACTTATCAACCCAATGGCGATGTCAGCTTTGTCATAGTGCTCGGCGGCTCTTACTCTTATGATCCGCTGCTACCGCCAAGTGCGCAAGTTGGCCGTAATACGCTGGCACGTATTGCTGAAGGGATCCGTATTTACCGCATGCACCCCAAAGCCAAGCTGGTGTTTAGCGGCGCTCCGGCAGCATCAGAGGTCAGTAGCGCGCGTGTCGCGGCACAGGTGGCCTCCAGCCTGGGGGTACCTAAAGAAGACATGGTACTGATTGAAACCCCGCGTGATACCGAAGATGAAGCGCTGGCAATGAAAGCGTTGATCAAAGATCAGCCTGCAGTACTGGTCACCTCCGCCAGCCATTTGCCGCGCGCGATGCGCCTGTTTGCTGATAACGGCATGCACCCCATCCCCGCACCGGCCAACCAGCTAACGTCTGATGGCCATGCTAATTTCTGGGAGACTTACTTCCCCGCCGCTTCGTACCTTGAGCGCAGTGAACGCGCATGGTATGAGCTACTGGGTGAATGGTGGTTAACCCTCAAAGGTAAGCACTAATTATAGGCGAGGAATAACCGCTGCACTGGCGGTTATTCCAACCACGGGATCAAGTTTTGGCTGTAGGCCGCCAACCGCTCATGGTTCATCTTGCCACAACGTAAACCCGCCGCCACTTCATCCCACACTTTATAAAGCCAACGCCGCGCGGCAAATTGCTCCGCCACAGGGGCGCGTTTGAGGTAAGTGGACAGCACTTTCTCGGCAAAGGGATCGTCACACAGGTGCATCAAATCATATTCGCGTGGTGCCGCTTGGATCTCGCCCGGATCGAGTACCGCTAAGAGCTGATCCGTTTTCACATCTTTAAGCAGGTTACGTAAGCGAAAATCGCCGTGCACCAACACACAAGTATCATCAAACTCACTAAACAGGCGCGACGTTTTCTCCAGTGAACGGTACAAAATCACCCGCTCGGCATAATCGCAATCGGTAAAGGCTTCCAGCTGGTTCCACAGCTGCACTTGATAGCGGGTATACCACTCCGTCCATCCTTGCTCTTTGAGATCGCCACTGATCCCCGTAAAACCTTGGCTATCAATACGGTGCCAACTCAACAAGCAATCTACGATATGTTCACTTAATGCCTGAGAGCGATCAGTGCTGCGACAAGGGGCTGAAACCGTGATCCCCGGTAAACGCTCCAACAATAAGATTTCTTTATAGAGGGATGTTCGGGTCGGACAATACACGCTGTGCACCGCGGGCACGCGAACCCAAGAGTGACGAGACAACAACAACAGCTTGTTCATCTCATTTTGCGCCACCCCCGCCACAGGGTAAGCTTTCGCTACCACAGGGAAGGTGCGGTTTTGACTGTCGTACAAGGCATACACGGTCGCCACCTGACCACGGCCAATCACTTCCGCCCGTGACACTGGCTCTCCCAGCAGCTGACCCAGATCGTCCAGCAAACCTTCCATTTCGTACCTCCTGTACCGCCCTGCATTGTCTGCTTCTTATAAAGATGACACCATTTTTCTTATTGTGGCAAATAAAATATGGCCAATAAAAAACCACCGCAAGGGTGGTTTTTCAGTTTTGTCTGCTCGGTTAAGAATTAACCCGCAATAATCTGGCGCACTTTATCCAGATCTTCGGGGGTATCAACGCCCGCCGGCAAGGCTTCGGATGCCTGTGCGACATGGATCTTCTCGCCGTACCACAGCACGCGCAGCTGCTCAAGGCACTCAATTTGCTCTAACTGGCTCGGCTGCCAATTGATGTACTGACGGATAAAACCGGCGCGGTAGGCATAAATACCCACATGGCGTTGGTAAAAATCGCCAATCTGCTCACGGCTGCGGGCAAAGTTATCGCGATCCCACGGGATGGTGGCGCGTGAGAAATAGAGGGCATAGCCATCTTTGTCGGTCAGCACTTTCACCGCATTAGGATTAAAGGCTTCCTCGGCATCGCGAATCGGCACGGACAGGGTCGCCATACGCGCTTGTGTCGCTTGCGCCAGATTATCCGCGACCTGCCGGATCACCGCCGGCGGGATCAACGGCTCATCGCCCTGCACATTTACTACGATGGCATCATCGGCCAGCCCGTAATGTTCAATCACTTCGGCTAAGCGTTCAGTACCGGAGTTGTGATCAACGCGCGTCATGCAGACTTCACCGCCAGCGACTTTGACCGCTGTCGCAACATCAGGATGATCGGTCGCCACAATCACGCGTTCAGCACCCGATTGCAGTGCCTTTTCCATCACGTGCACCACCATCGGTTTACCACCGATGTCCGCCAGCGGCTTACCCGGCAAACGGGTAGACGCGTAGCGCGCCGGAATAATCACGGTAAAACTCATGACAGGATCTCTTCAGCGGTCAGTTCACGGGCGCGGTTTTCCAGCAATACCGGAATGCCATCGGTCATTGGATAAGCCAGACGGTCCAGTTTGCAAACCAACTCTTGTTTCTCTTTATCGTAATGCAGCTTCCCCTTACAAACCGGGCACGCCACAATTTCAAGCAGACGGTGATCCATACGTCATCTCCTTAGATATGATCGGTTTTTTGCGCTGTGATCTTGGCGATGATCTGCGCCAACAGCACCTGCCCTGCACTTTCCGGCAGCTGAGCACTGACTGGCAAATACCACCAGTTTGGTTGGATAAAATCACGGCATTTGACGGCATCTTTTTCCGTCATCAACAAGGTTTGTTCTGTCGTCGCGAGCGCATTGAGCTGCTCTGCGTGGTAGGCCTGATGATCGGCAAACGCCACGCAGCGTTCAGGCGCAGCACCTAGTTGCTGCAAAGTGGCAAAAAAGCGTGGAGGATGGCCAATACCGGCCATCGCAACAATGTGCGGTAGCGCACTCACTGCGCGGCGCTCTCCAGTCGCCAAATTGATGGCCAAATCGGGCGCTAATTGCATCGGGATTTCGCCGTGCTGCGCATTACCGCCATTCACCACCACCGCGGCTACTGAGCGTAAACGCTGCGGCGTTTCTCGTAGTGGGCCTGCTGGCAGCAAAAAGCCATTTCCGAAGCGACGCACCCCATCGACAATCACGATTTCGATATCGCGCGCCAGCGCATAATGCTGCAACCCATCATCAGTAATGATGACATCAATCTGCTGCGGATAGGTATCAAGCAGCACCTGCACGGCGGCACTGCGCTGCGGCGCTACCGCCACCGGCACCCCAGTGCGCCGATGGATCAGCACCGGCTCATCACCGGCCTGCGCCGTGGACACGTTATCGGTCACCAGCAATGGATAGCGCTCGGCTTTGCCGCCATAACCGCGTGACACAACCCCCGGACGGTAACCTTGCGCCTGCAATTGCTCCACCAGCCAGACAACCATCGGCGTTTTACCGTTACCGCCGACCGTAATATTGCCGACCACCACCACAGGCACCGGCGCACGCCACGCTTTTTTTAGCCCGAAACGAAACGCCAGTCGGCGCACACCACTGATCAGGGCAAACAAGGCGCTGAGCGGCAACAGCAGCCAACACCAAGGCGAGCGGGAAAACCAGAGTTTCTCTATCATCGCCCCGCTCCTCGCATGATGCCTTGCATTATTCCTTTCGGTATCGGCTCCTGAAAGAGCCGCGCAAACGCGGCTCGCTCCAGATATTGCACGGCTTGCATACGCGGTTATTCCCCAAACTGCATGCGATGCAATTGGGCATAGGCACCGTTTCGCGCCAGCAGATCCGCATGTTTGCCACGCTCGACAATCTCGCCTTCATCCACCACCAGAATTTCATCCGCATTTTCGATGGTTGACAGACGGTGAGCAATCACCAGAGCGGTACGGTTCTTCTGCAACTCATCCAGCGCCGCTTGAATAGCGCGCTCCGATTCAGTGTCCAGCGCCGAGGTGGCCTCATCCAGAATCAGAATTGGGCAATCACGCAGCAAGGCTCGGGCAATCGCAATACGCTGACGCTGACCACCGGAAAGCAGCACGCCGTTTTC
The DNA here is from genome assembly GCF_000800945.1 of Plesiomonas sp. ZOR0011. NCBI lineage: Bacteria > Pseudomonadati > Pseudomonadota > Gammaproteobacteria > Enterobacterales > Enterobacteriaceae > Plesiomonas > Plesiomonas sp. ZOR0011. Next base: position 54,014 of record NZ_JRKB01000034.1, on the reverse strand, counting down.
ACCCACCAGCGTATCAAAGCCCTGATCCATCTTCTGGATAAACTCGGAGGCGTGGGCGATTTCTGCCGCTTGCTCCACCTGCTCACGGCTGTACACATCGGTACGAGCATAAGCAATGTTGTTGGCCACGGTGTCATTGAACAGATGCACTTGCTGAGAAACCAGTGCGACCTGATTACGCAGGTCAGACAGCTGATATTCGCGCAGCTCATGACCATCCATCAGGATCTCACCGGCTTGGATGTCATAAAAACGGGTCAGCAAGTTAGCAATGGTCGATTTGCCTGAGCCAGAACGCCCCACCAATGCCACGGTTTTGCCCGCCGGAACGGTAAAGCTGATGTTTTTCAGCGCTGGAGTATCTTTGGTTGGGTAGGTAAAGGTGACATTACGGAACTCGATATCGCCCTTGGCACGCTCCAGACGACGAGTACCGTCATCTTTTTCCGGCTCCATATCCAAAATGGTAAACAGCGTCTGGCACGCGGCCATACCACGCTGGAACTGCGCGTTCACGTTGGTCAGCGATTTAAGCGGACGCAGCAGCGCCATCATAGAAGAGAACACCACCGTGATAGTACCGGCACTCAGCGTCTGCATCACTTCCGGCAATGACGCCACGTACAGCACCACGCACAGCGCACTGGACGCGATGATTTGCACCAGCGGATCAGAAATCGAGGTCGCCGACACCATTTTCATGGACTGCTGACGCATGCGATTACTGACTTCATCAAAGCGTTTGGCTTCCACTTCTTGGCCGCCAAAGCTCAGCACCACTTTATGCCCTTTGAGCATCTGTTCGGCAGAGGCCGTTACATGGCCCATGGTGTTTTGCATATCTTTGCTAAGGGTGCGGAAACGACGGGAAACCACCCGAATCGCCAACGCCACGACCGGCCCAACCACCACCAAAATCAGCGACAGCTGCCAGCTGTTGTAGAACATCATGCCCAGCAGACCGATGATGTACGCCCCTTCGCGCACCACGGTAATCAACGCACCGGAAGAGGATGACGCGACCTGCTCGGAGTCGTAGGTAATACGAGACAGCAGTGTACCGGTCGATTGTTTGTCAAAAAAGGACACCGGCATGTGCATCATGTGCTTGAACAAGCGCTGACGCATATGCATCACCACTTTGCCGGATACCCATGACAAGCCGTAGTTAGACACAAAGTTGGTGACACCGCGCAGCAGCATCAGGCCAAACAGGGCAAACGGCATTACCCGCAAGAAACTGGTATCCGCATTCCCGAAGCCGTCATCCAGCAGCGGCTTTAATAGCGAGATCATCGCGGTATCCGTGCCGGCGTTAATTACCAGCGCGATAGCCGCTACAATCAGTCCCAGACGGAACGGTTTGATCATCGGCCACAGACGGCGGAACGTCTGCCACGTCGTCAGGTCTTTATCATTCAGCATGTATTTCGCCTACTTATCACAATAGCGGGCTATTCTAACCGTTTGATCGGAGTGCGCCAAATAGCTGGCGATACCAAACCGGCGAAATATTCCTGCGATGGGTCAGGATTTGGTAACGGTCGGGGAAAAAATGAACGCTAATCTGCCCATTATCAATGGTATTCCACACGGGGATCTGCTGTTGCTGATAACGCGCTAAGATTTCTGCCCGCGGATGCCGCCACTGATTAAAGCGTCCTGCCGACACCAATGCCGCCTGTGGTTGTACCGCCTGCAAGAAAGCTAAAGTGGATGATGAGCGACTGCCATGATGGGGAATGGTCATGATATCTGCGCGGATATCGCTGCCCTTTTGCACTAACTGCTGCACTGATTGCTGCACAAGCTGCGCCTCGCCAGCGGCATCAATATCGCCCGTCAGCAATACACGAAAGCGCCCATCGGTCACCAGCAAGGTGCACGAATCAGTATTACCGGCTTTCGGCACCTGCTGTAGTGGCCATAGCGGCTGGATCCCAAGGCCCTGCCACTGCCAGTTAAGCCCCCGATGACACGCCCCTGCCCCGCGCACCGCGCCGGATAAACGCAGCCAAGCATCGGGATAAGCACGCTGTAAGTCCGGCAATCCGCCGGCATGGTCGTTATCCTGATGTGAGAGAATAATGCCGTCTAGCGTCAGGCCATGCCAACGCAAAAAAGGCAGTAGCGTCAAGGTCGCCATACTGCCGCCATCCCAACTGCTACCGGTATCGTAGACAATCGCATGCCCATTGCGGCTCAGCACCATCGCTAGCCCTTGGCCAATATCCAACATATCCACGCGCCATAAGGGTTCACGCCGCGCCAGCGGCAACAGCAGTAGCACCACCAGCAACACGCTGGCGACTGGCGCGCTACGGTGTAATCCCAAACGCCAGAGCATTACGCCCGCTAACAACGCCAAACTTAACGGTACGCTGAGCGCCGGTAACCATTGCCATTGCTCGGCCAGTGGCGTCACGACCGGCCACAGCACCCGAATACTGATATCGGCTAATAACCAGCACACACTTGCCACCACTGGCAATGCACTGGTGAGTAACGCCAGTAGCAAAAGCGGAACCGTCACAAAGGTGATCAGGGGAATAGCCAGCACATTGGCTAACAAGCTTTGCAGCGGTAGCCCATGAAACATCGCCAATTGCACCGGCGCTAATAACAGAGTCAACCCCAGTTGAATATGAAACCATTCGGCGGGAATGCGCAGCCAACGATGGTGCTTAAGGGATGGCGGCAACGGAAAGAAATGCCCCAATACCAGCAACACGCTCACCGCCAAACAGGACAGCCAAAAGCTATCCGACAACACAGTGAGTGGGTCAATCAGTAGCAAGAGTGCCATCACTACCAGCAGTAATGTCACCGGCCGCCATTGCCAACGTAAACAGCGCGCCGCTAATACGAGTATCAGGGCAAACAGAGTGCGCTGCGCCGGTAAATTACCTCCGGCCAGCCATACGTAGATGCCTGCCGCCAGCGCTGAGCCAAGTAACGGAAATAAGGGCGTCATCCAACGCATCGGCAGACACCACTGCGCCAAACGACACAGCATAAAGCCACACAGACCGGCAAACAGCACATGTAATCCGGAAATTGCCATCAAATGCGCAATACCGCTGTACTGAAACACTTGCCAACGCACATCGGATATCATGCTGCGCTCACCGAAAGCCAGCGCCAGAAGCACATCCTGATTAGGTAAACCGGCCATCTGTTGCAGGCTGCGGCTGATCAAGCGCTGGCGCAGATCGGGCTCACCACCAATACGGATCCCCTGCTTGATTAAGCCGGTCGCTAAGATATGCTCGGAAATCATCCAACGCTGCGCATCAAAACCGCCTTCATTTTCCCGCCCAGAAAGCGGACGCAACTTAACCTGTAATTGCCAACGCTCACCGGCTTGCATCGGTAATGGCTGTAATACGCTCAATCGCGCCAAAAAAGGCTTTGCTAAACCAGCGCCGGAGAGAACTTCCACCAAAATCGGACGCTCTTTAGGCTCGGTTAACGACGCCGTACTCGGTGCGCGCGGTGGATTTTTTGCTCGACTGTCATTTCGTTTAAGGAGGGGACTTTTAATCTGTGCAATGATGGTAATATAACCGGCGTCAGATTTTAGCTGCTGACTCTCATTCAAGAATTGACGCGCCTCGGTTATTGCCCCTATAAAGGACACCCCCAGAATCAGTAGCGCACCACGCGCAGCAGGTGACGGGAACAACCTGAACAGTAACAGGGGTAACAGCCCGAGCAGCAGTAACCACGAGGGTAAAGCATTGAGCCACACTAAAGGCAAAGTTCCGGCAATAACCGCAACGGCGGCAGTATCCAGTATAAGAAATCGTTTCAACGGTGTGTGACCATGCTTAAACAGTTTATTCAGAAATACCTGCCCTCACAGGAGGCGATGCAGAACCACAAAAGCCTGCGTATTCTTAACCGCTGGCTGCATCATGCCAACCTGTGGAATCTGAATCGTCGATCTGCTTCCGGCGCTTTTGCAGTCGGACTGTTTGTTGCATTCATTCCGTTGCCATGCCAAATGTTGTTGGCGGCGGCGGGCGCTATTTTGCTGCGGGTCAATTTGCCGTTATCAGTCGCACTGGTATGGCTGACTAACCCAGTGACCATGCCGCCTATTTTCTATTGTGCGTATAAAGTCGGCTCGTGGATCTTAGGTACACCGCCGTTCACCGGTGAAGTGCATTTCACGACTGAGTGGATGATGCGACACTTCTCGCACCTGTTTACGCCGTTCTTGTTGGGCAGCTTTGTCTGCGGGATTGTGGCGGCTATTCTGGGGTATTTTGCTATCCGCGGGATCTGGCGTTACTCGGTCACGCGCAACTGGCAAAAGCGTCGCCAGCGTAATCTCAATTCTTAAGCGACCCATCTTAAGCAACCAATAGCTTAATCAACAAAACCGAAGCAACAAAAAGGGCACTCCCTGAGTGCCCGTGGTATGTCTGATTAACTGATTCCGGCTGCGGACTACTGTCACTACTGTCCTAAGAGCATGTTCTGAGGGCAGCCGGGGTGATATCCGGTGTAAATTATTCTCCGATACCGGCAGCCCTATTTAATACCATTTGACGTTCTGTCTTCCATTGCTTCGCGCCAACCGCCTAACCAATGTGATCGCGCATCAAGAGTTTGATACGGGCAAAGCTCTTTCGAACGCCCTTCTAATCCAGCAAAGTAACCACGTGAATGAGCACGTTCCAAACGATCCCGTTTTTGTCTCTTCATTCAGGTTTCCCTCATGTTGGTACGGAAGACTCAGAAGAGGAGTAACTCCTCCCCTCTAAGAATTGAACAATCATGGGATGAATTCAACGCGCAAAATTCAGGCCAATTCGGCTTTTGTGAGGCCTGACACGGGGAAGCGAAAAAGAAAAAGGCCATCATACCGTTCAGCATGATTGCTGAGTATGATGGCCTGATGACAGATTAGCGAAAGAACCGTTACAGATTCAGTCAGTTATTCTGTACTAGCTGTTGTTTTTAATATTTTCCAGCTCTTCCCAACGCTCAAAAGCCGTTTCGAGCTTTTGCTCTACTTCAGCCAATTCATTCAGCACGCGGGATGTTTCCTGATGCGGTTTTTGGAAAAATTCTGGATTTTCCACCTCAGCCTGCAATTCTGCGATGCGAGTTTCGTACTGCTCCAGTAACGCTGGCAACTCATCAAGCTCACGTTGTTGCTTATAGCTCAAACGCACTGTCGAGCTTGTACGACGCGGCTTTTCGGCCACAGGTTTGGCTTCTTCTGCTGGCTTGGCTGCCGCTTTCGGCTGCTGCGCCGCACGAGTGGCAAACACTGCCTCTTGCTGCTGACGCGAGTCATGGTAGCCACCGACATACTCGGAAACCTGACCATCCCCTTCAAACATCCAGCACGTTGTCACTGTGTTATCGACAAACTGACGATCGTGGCTCACCAGCAGCAATGTGCCTTGGTATTCAGCCAACAACTCTTCCAACAGCTCCAGCGTTTCAATGTCCAGATCGTTGGTTGGTTCATCGAGGATCAGCAGATTGTTCGGTTTGAGCAGCAACTTCGCCAACAACAAGCGGTTACGCTCACCACCGGACAACGCTTTGACTGGTGTCATCGCACGGCGTGGATGGAACAGAAAATCTTGCAGATAGCCCAGAATATGACGCGGTTTGCCCGCCACCATCACTTCTTGCTTGCCCTCTGCCACGTTGTCCATCACGGTTTTTTCGGGGTCTAACTCGGCGCGGTACTGGTCAAAGTACGCCACATCGAGCTTAGTCCCGCAACGCACGGTGCCAGTCGTTGGCTGCAGCTCACCCAGCAGCAATTTGATCAGCGTGGTTTTCCCGCAACCGTTAGGCCCTACCAGTGCAATCTTATCGCCACGCATGATGGTAGTGGTGAAGTTCTTCAGCAGAACTTTGCCATCCACTTCGTAGCCCGCATTTTCCAGCTCGAAGACAATTTTGCCGGAGCGAGAAACGTCGTCCACTTGGATGCGCGAAGTGCCCATCACTTCACGACGCTCCGCACGCTCGCGACGTAAGGCTTTCAGTGCCCGCACCCGACCTTCGTTACGGGTACGACGCGCTTTGATCCCCTGACGGATCCACACCTCTTCCTGCGCCAGACGTTTATCGAACTCGGCGTTTTGCTGCTCTTCCACCCGCAAGGCTTCTTCTTTGCCTTCCAGATATTTGTCGTAATCGCCCGGCCATGACACCAAAATGCCACGATCCAGATCGACAATGCGCGTTGCCATGTTACGAATGAACGCACGGTCGTGGGAGATAAAGACAATGCTGCCCTTATACTCTTTGAGGAAGGCTTCTAACCAGCGAATGGTATCCACATCCAAGTGGTTGGTCGGTTCATCCAGCAGCAGGACATCAGGGTCAGAAACCAGCGCACGCGCCAGCGCCGCTTTACGCAGCCAACCGCCAGAGAGCTCTGACAGCGCCATATCCTCTTTCAGATTGAGCTGCTCCATCACCTGATGAATACGGCTTTCAAAACGCCAGCCATCGCAGTGATCCAGCGCTTCTTGCAAACGAGCCATTTTCGCCAGATTCTGCTCTGACGGATCAGTAGCAATCTTCAGCGAAATGTCGTGGTAATCTTTGAGTTGCTGAGCAACTTTTTCTACGCCTTCGGCGACATAGTCAAACACGCTACCTTGCGCATCACGCGGTGGATCTTGCTCCAAACGCGCAACCACAACATCTTGCTGCACCTGCAAGCGGCCATCATCGAGCTTCTGCTCGCCAGCCAGCACTTTCATCAGGGTCGACTTACCGGCTCCGTTACGGCCAACTAAACAAACCCGCTCGTTCGGCTCAATATGCAGTTCGGTATGATCCAGCAGCGGCGCATCGCTGTAAGAAAGGTATGCGCCGGTGAGGTTAATCAGCGCCATGGGCTAACCACTCCTGTAATCGTTGTAAATCAAACGGCCAGCCCAATTCCCGGCCAGCCGGATCGCGTAATACCGGGATGCGGATGCCATAGTCAGCTTCCAGCGCCTCGTCTCCCGCGATATCAATCTGTTCACAGTCCGGCGCAAGGCCAGCCTGAACAATCAGTGCCCACGCCATCTCACAAAGATGGCAAAACTCCGTGTGGTAAAGCCGATATGGCATGAATACATCCTTGAATTGGCACGATGCCGGAATCCTACGAGTCCGGCATCGTCAGTGTTGCTGTGTTACGCTTTGTGGCGGATCAGCCAGCAGTTGTGGATATGCTTGTTACGGGAGAAATCCGGTGACTGAGAGCGTGCGGTAATGTTTTCCGCTTCCAAGCCCAGCTCCGCCATGCCTTCCATATCCATCTTGAAACCGCGTTTGTTGTTGGAGAACACCAAGGTTCCACCCGCTGCCAACAGACGCTTGAGATGCTCCATCAGTTTCAGGTGATCGCGCTGCACATCAAACGAATCTTCCATGCGCTTGGAGTTCGAGAAAGTTGGCGGATCGATAAAGATCAGATCAAACTGCTCATCCGCATTTTCCAACCAGCGCAAGCAATCGGCCTGAATCAGGCGGTGATTACCGCGAATATCGTTCAGAATCAGGTTCTGCTCAGCCCAGTTCAGATAGGTGTTGGACAGATCCACGGTGGTGGTACTGCGCGCGCCGCCTAATGCCGCATGCACAGTGGCACTGCCGGTGTAGGAGAACAGGTTCAGGAAACGCTTGCCCTGCGCCATTTCGCCCAACATGCGACGAGTCAGACGGTGGTCAAGGAACAGACCGGTATCCAGATAATCGGTCAGGTTGACCCACAGGCTGGCGTTGTATTCGTGCACCACGAAGTACTCGCCTTTTTCCGCCATTTTCTCGTACTGGCTGCTGCCTTTTTTACGCTCACGGACTTTCAGGATAATTTTGTCCGCTTCCACACCGGTGACATCCAGTACTGCCACCACCAGGTCAAACAGGCGATGACGGGCTTTTTGCTCATCGATGTCTTTTGGCGCGGCGTATTCGTTGATCACGATATGATCAAGGTAGCGGTCAATCGCCACGTTGTAATCGGGCAAGTCGGCGTCATACAGACGGTAGGCTTCCAGACCTTCTTTCTCCGCCCACTTGTCGAGCTTTTTGATGTTCTTGCGCAGACGGTTAGCGAAATCTTCCGCCCCTTTGAACGAAGTCGGCGCGCTATCTTGTGTTTGTTCAGCGATTTGGTAGTTCTTCTGCACACAGTCTAACGGGCCGTTTTTAGCCTTGAACTGACGCTCAGCACGCATCTGCAGACAGCTCAGCAACTCAGGCGCGCCACTGAACAAGGATAAACGCCAGCCTGGGAATTGCTGCTTCAAACGACGACCAAACACGGTATGCAGGGCAATCAGCGCCGGCACCGAGCCCAAACGCTCACCGTACGGCGGGTTAGACAATACCGTACCACGCACACCCGCGGCTTTTTGCTCTGCGGTCAGTGGATTTTCCAACGCAACCGCATCGGCACGTCCAACGCTAATCAGACGATTCAGGCCGGCATTACGGATGTTGGTTTTCGCGCGGTCAATCACGCGCTGATCGTTATCGATACCGAAGAACAGCGGCTCGGTACGGCTGATCCCTGCATGTGCACGCGCCTGCGCTTCATCACGAATCGATTTCCAAATATCGCGATCGTGGCCTTTCCACGCTAAAAAGCCCCACTGCTCACGCCACAATGCCGGCGCGACATCCGCTGCCATCATCGCCGCTTCAATCAGCAATGTCCCCGAGCCGCACATTGGATCCACCAGCGGTGTACCAACCTGCCAGCCAGAGCGCAGCACCAGAGCCGCCGCCAAGTTTTCTTTCAATGGCGCAGCGCCGGTACGGTCACGGTAGCCGCGCTGGTGCAGACTGTCGCCACACAAATCCAGTGACATCACCGCTTCATCACGGTTTAAGTACACGTTGATACGGATATCCGCATCCTGACGCTCAACATTCGGGCGCTGGCCAGTTTTACGGCTGAAGTGGTCAACAATCGCATCTTTAACCCGTACCGCACCAAATTGGCTATTACGGATTTCATTGTTGGTACCGGTAAAATCAACGGCGAAGGTATCGTTCACATCGAACATATCCTGCCAGCTCACACTGCCTGCCCCGAGGTAAAGATCCAGCTCGCTGAACACCTTGAAGGTCGCCAGAGGCAGCAAAATACGGGATGCCAGACGGCTCCACATCATGCTGCGGTACATGGTTGCCATGTCCCCTTTGAAATGTACGCCGCCTTGTGTCAGCTTACACTCTTGTGCTCCGAGGCTCTCCAGCTCCGTTTTCAGCAGTTCTTCCAATCCCCGGGCTGTTGTTGCAAACAATGCTTTCATCGTGTCTCTGATTTCAAGAAAAATTGTGGTCTATTATACGCATTCTCGGCTTTAAAGTCCGTGAATAATCGTGTTGTCATCGCGGCCATTCTTGCTCGGCCTATGCGGCTCTAGACGCCGAGAGCCAAAAAGCCGGAAACAGCATGGCTGCGTCCGGCTCTAAGTTCTGCGCTGCCATACGGCAGACGTGTATTCAGCGCATCATACCTTCATTACGATTGCGCTAAGCGGCGTTTACATCATGTCAGTGACATATCGTTGACATAATAGTGCCGATTTGGCCGCTGGCCTAAAATCCCCTGTTCCATCAGCTGGTGGAAAATGCTGTCCACATGCTCGGGCGGCAATTGCAGCTCTTGCGCGACCTGCTTTTTACTGCAGCGTAGATGACCATTGAGCAGCGCATCGCGCACCCGCTCAAACGGCGTTAACACAGGCTCCAGCGGTAATTCAGGCTCCGGCTGAGGTAATTCGGCGGTGTTTGCGGCATCTCGCTCAGCTTGCCGCGTTTTTTCTTGTTGTTCTGCCAGCCAGCGGCGACGGAAGCGATTTTCCTCACCAATCAAGCCAACAAAAAAGGCCGCGAACACATCCAGCAGCAGCGACAAAAAACACACCAGTGCGAACTGCACTTGCGCCACAGACCAATGCAGCCCATCCGCCAGACTGCTCATCAGCCCCAGCATTGACGATTGCTCACTCACCGGGCGCGCATCACGCTCCAATCGCAGTTTATCTTGCTGCAAACGTAAGGCAGTATTCGCCTCTTGCATCCGCTTCACGCCGCTAGAAATGCGATCCAGCTCGATATACTTCATCGCCGCAGTTTCGTTGAGTTTGATCTGTCGCTCAATCGCGGCAATCTGCTCATCATAACGTGCAGTTTCGCGTTGGTGCTGCGCCTGAATGTTCAGTGCCGTATTGGTCGCACTGTTAATACCGCCGATACTGCCGCCAATAGAAATTGCCGCGAGGATGGAATAGAACACCAGCGCCGAAAGCGCGCCGCTGACATCCCGACGCGCGCGCCGTTCGCCAAACTCATACCAGACATAAAACTTACCCAGCTCGAAAATAACAGCCAGCGCCCCGAACAGCCATTTCATCAACGGATTATTGTCGATGGATAAAAACAGCAGCAGGGAAAAAATTATCGAAGCCAAGATCGCGGCACCGGTAAAACTGTAAACAATTGTTAGCGCGAACCATTCTTTCGGGAATCGCACCGGCGCAGATGTGTGTGTGGTCATGAGGGTTACAGCAGAAAATCACGTATGGACAAAGTTGGCTGACGATTATAACCACCTGCCATCACGTTTAAAGGGAAACACTGTAAATTTACCCAGATATACAGTCTTTTGTATATTTTCTGACTCATTAGCTATCGATTACCGCCAATGCCCCTGCTTTAGATGGGTCTATTGAAGGTTAAATCGCCCTTGCACAGCGTAGCGCTTCTCAGCACGCCATCATCGAACCCGCGGCCTGACTCGATTTGGCACGAGTTGTCACCGCTCTTGCTGGGCAATCCCCTAACATCGCGATACCACTTTACACCCCACTCAATCGCCATGCGCAACACTCGCAGGCAAAACAAAATCAGTAAGCCTCACGTGACAATACACACCACCAGCAATATATAAGACATTTAAGTAAATAAAGTCACATATTGGATAAATGATAATAAAAACAAGGCTAGACATTTTACCGGAATACCATTTAATTAAATAACGCAACACTTGGTGTCACTTTAAAACCTGACAATCATAATTATTTATTTGCATTCCGCTTTGCAAAAAACAGGTTCATCGTACACGCTTTTGATAGCGCCAAATAAAAGCACGCTAATTTTTCTGACAAGAGTCTGGTTAACATACCGGATTTTAAAACAAAGCCTACTTACGGAGTCATTCGCGCTCCGTATATATGACGTAATGTATTTATTTCGGCGATCACAAACGCAGGACGATTCATGTATTAACGAAAAATGAAACCGGAGCGCATATATGTCATCTGATAGCACCAAAAGAATAGGCTTAATTGCCTGTACCGGCCTTGTCGCCGGTAATATGATGGGCAGTGGTATCGCATTATTGCCCTCCAGTCTGGCTGCATACGGTTCGATTACCATTTTCAGCTGGATGATTTCACTGGTGGGTGCACTGGCCCTGGCTTATGTTTATGCACGGATGGCCACCACCAACCCGCAAGCCGGTGGTCCGGTGGCGTATGCCGGTGAAGTCGCCCCGATTTTCGGTTTCCAAACCGGGGTTCTTTACTACCATGCGAACTGGATCGGTAACTTGGCAATCGCCATCACGGCGGTATCCTACCTGTCCACCTTCTTCCCTATTCTGAACGAGCACATCCCTGCCGCTATCGCCTCGATCGCGATTGTTTGGTTCTTTACTTTCGTCAACCTGTTAGGCGGTGGCTTCGTCAGCCGACTGACAACCATGGGCGTTGTACTGGTGCTGATCCCGGTCGTGGGTACCGCGCTGTTTGGCTGGTTCTGGTTCGATCCACACACCTATGCCGCCAGCTGGAACGTCTCGGCGAAACCTGATTCAACCGCAATTACTCAGGCCGTTATTCTGTGTCTGTGGGCCTTTATTGGGGTGGAATCGGCCTCTGTGAGTACCGGATTGGTGGATAATCCGAAGCGTACTGTGCCACTGGCAACCATGCTGGGTACGGCTTTAGCCGGTATCGTGTACATCGCGGCAACGCAAGCAATTAGCGGTATGTTCCCTGCTGAAGAGTTGGCTAAATCCGGTGCGCCGTTCGGGATGGCAGCCTCTTTGATGGTCGGTAACTGGGCTAACGGCGTGGTATCTCTGTTTACCGCTCTGGCCTGCTTAACCTCACTGGGTTCGTGGATGATGCTGGTAGGTCAAGCCGGTGCGCGTGCTGCGAAAGACGGTAACTTCCCAGCCGTGTACGGTGAAATGTCTGAATCAGGCATTCCACGTAAAGGGCTGATTCTGGCCTCAATCAAAATGACTGTACTGATGATTCTGGTGGCCTTCTTAGGCGCCCAAGGCGGCAGCGCAGCCAACCTGTTTACTCAAATCACCAGCATCGCGGTACTGCTGACCATGCTGCCGTACTTCTACTCCTGTATCAACCTGATCCGGATGGAAGGCGCAAACGTGAAGAACATGCTCAGTTTGGCTGCCGGTGTATTAGGTAGTGCCTTCTGTTTCATCGCGCTGGCCGGTGGTGAACAAGGCCCTCTGGCCGGCACCTTTATCGTTTCCCTGATTATCTTAATGTTTTATGTCCGCAAAGTGGCAAAACGCGAAGCCGCTAAACAGCCACAAGCGTAAATGTAAATCCGGAAATTACGTTTATACCGGCGGCCTGATTCAGGCCGCCATAAACATGCGAGGGATTTAGATGAACATCGTTGCCATTTTAAGTAATGTGGATGCCTACTTTAAAGAAGCGCCATTACAAGAGCTCGACATTGAACTCCAAAAACGCGGATTCCATGTTATTTATCCTTCCGATGCGGCTGACTTATTAAAAGTTATCGAAAATAACCCGCGTATTTGTGGTGTTATTTTCGACTGGGATAAATATGGTTTGGATCTGTGCAAAGATATCAGTGCCATAAACGAGAATTTACCACTGCATGCCTTTGCCAATAATAATTCCGTACTGGATATTAAACTTGGCCACTTGCGGTTGAATTTAAGTTTCTTTGAATATCATCTGGATATCGCAGATGATATCGCATTGAAAATCGGGCAAAAACGCGACGAATATGTCGACCGTATTCTGCCGCCATTAACCAAGGCGCTGTTTAAATATGTACATGACGGTAAGTACACCTTCTGTACACCCGGCCACATGGGCGGCACCGCCTACCTGAAAAGCCCCGTCGGCAGCATTTTCTACGACTTCTACGGTGCCAATACCCTGAAAGCAGATATCTCGATCTCCGTCGCCGAATTGGGTTCACTCTTGGATCACTCTGGTCCGCACAAAGAAGCGGAAGAGTACATCGCGCGGGTCTTTAACGCCGATGCCAGCTACATCGTCACCAACGGTACCTCTACCGCCAACAAAATTGTCGGCATGTTCTCTGCCCCATCAGGCAGCACCGTGCTGATTGACCGTAACTGCCATAAATCGCTGACCCACCTCATGATGATGAGCAACGTCACGCCGATTTATTTCCGCCCGACCCGTAACGCCTACGGTATTCTCGGTGGGATCCCGCAAAGCGAATTCAAGCGCGAAACCATTGAAGCCAAGATCAAAACCACGCCGAATGCGCAGTGGCCTATCTATGCGGTTGTGACCAACAGTACCTATGACGGTCTGCTGTATAACACCGGCTTTATCAAAGATACGCTCGATACCAAGTTCATCCACTTTGACAGTGCTTGGGTGCCTTACACCAACTTCCACCCGATCTATCAAGGCAAGTACGGCATGAGCGGCGGTGGTATTCCGGGTAAAGTGGTGTATGAAACCCAATCCACCCACAAATTGTTGGCGGCGTTCTCACAGGCCTCGATGATCCACATTAAAGGTGAAGTGGATAAAGAGATCTTCAACGAAGCCTTTATGATGCACACCTCAACCTCGCCGCATTACGGGATCGTGGCCTCCACCGAAACCGCCGCTGCGATGATGAAAGGCAATACCGGACGCGCCTTAATTGACGCCTCGGTACAGCGTGCAGTGCGCTTTCGTAAAGAGATCAAAAAGCTGCGGGCGGAATCCGACACCTGGTTCTTTGATGTGTGGCAGCCGGATGAAATTCAAGATGCCGAGTGCTGGAACCTCAGTCCAAATGATAAGTGGCACGGCTTCAAAGATATCGATGCCGACCACATGTACCTCGACCCGATTAAAGTCACTATCCTGACCCCTGGGTTAGATAAAGACGGTAATCTGGAAGAAACCGGCATTCCGGCCGCTCTGGTGTCCAAGTTCCTTGATGAACAAGGCATTATCGTTGAAAAAACCGGCCCGTATAACATTCTGTTCTTGTTCAGTATCGGTATTGATAAGCCTAAAGCGATGCAGCTGCTGCGCGGCCTGACCGACTTTAAACGCGGTTACGATCTGAACCTGAAAGTGAAAACCATGCTGCCTTCCCTGCATGCCGATTCACCGCACTTCTACAAAGATATGCGGATCCAAGAGCTGGCGCAGGGCATTCACAAACTGACCATTAAACATGATCTGCCGAAGATTATGTTCCATGCGTTTGAAGTGCTGCCGCAGATGGTGATCCCGCCTTATCAAGCGTTCCAAGAAGTGCTGCAAGGCAACACGGTGGAAGTGCCATTAGAGGATATGGTGGGCAAAATCAACGCCAACATGATCCTGCCTTATCCACCGGGCGTACCGTTAATTATGCCGGGAGAAATGGTGACCGAGGAAAGTAAACCGGTATTGGAATTCTTGAAAATGCTGGTGGAAATCGGACGCCACTATCCGGGCTTTGAAACCGATATCCACGGTTGTCACCCACACGACGACGGCCGTTACATGGTGAGCGTGCTCAAACGCTAGCCTAAAACATCGGCGTCATTTAACCACTAGTCATAACCGGTTGCGCTGCAACCGGTTATTTTTTCATCTGTCGCACATATTTTTCACCCATAGCACATCCGGCACCTATACATCTGCAAAACCACTGATAATATATCCAGTCATTTTCCTGCATACTGTTGTTATCATCATGACGGCTCAAGGGCATCTGCTGTTTTCTGTTGCTTGTATCGTTCTGGCCAAAAAAGCTGGGATCACCCCCGAACTGGTGCACCTCGATTGGTGGCATGCCATTCCGGCGACCTTGCTGGGCTCCTTGCTGCCGGACATTGATCATCCACGATCTTTTTTAGGCCAACATCTACGCTGGATTTCTGTGCCTATTGCGAAGGTTTTCGGCCATCGCGGTTTTACGCACAGTCTGTTAGCCGTTGCATTGGCGTTATGGTGTCTGCTGTATAAACTGCCCGCCAGCGTTCCCGTGCCGGTTGGCATGGTCGATGCGTTTATTGTCGGTTATCTGAGTCATTTGCTGGGCGACGCCCTCACCCCCGCAGGCGTCCCGCTATTCTGGCCGGTCAAACAGCGATTTCGTTTGCCACTGCTTAACTTTCGCACCGGCAGTCATGCGGAAACCATTATCTGCGTACTGATGGTGGCCGGTTCATTGTGGTGGCGGCACTGAGTATCACAATCATCAGTAGCTCGAGCAGAACAACCAATCCCCTTGGGTTATCACTGACACGTTAGCCAATTCAGCCTAGCGCAAGCGCATAAAACAGCGACCCCGTGATGTCTCGATTGACATCACGGGGTCAGTTATCAGCAAGAATCCCTTTTTATAACTTTGATAACAACAGCGATTATGACGGGTACTCTGCACGCAACTCACGTGCCGCTTGCACCATGTTGGCCAGCGCCAAGCGCGTCTCTTCCCAGCCCCGCGTTTTCAAGCCGCAATCAGGGTTAACCCACAGCCGCGCTGGCGGGATTTTCTCGGCCGCTTTGCGCAGCAAATCCTGAATCCACGCCACGGGTGGGATATTTGGCGAATGGATGTCATACACCCCCGGGCCAATCTCATTCGGATAAGCAAAGTGCTCAAATGCATCCAGCAAATCCATATCAGAGCGCGAGGTTTCGATAGTGATCACATCCGCATCGAGCGCGGCGATCGATGCCATCACATCGTTAAATTCGCAATAACACATGTGGGTATGAATTTGTGTATCGTCGGCCACACCGGCTGCGGTGATACGAAACGCATCAACGGCCCATTGCAGATATTCAGCGTGTGCCGATTCACGCAGTGGCAATCCTTCACGCAGCGCCGGTTCATCTATCTGGATAATACCGATACCGGCTTTTTCCAAATCAGTCACCTCATCGCGTAATGCTAAGGCCAATTGCAGCGCGATCGTTTTGCGATCCACATCTTCGCGCGGGAATGACCAGCACAAAATCGTCACTGGGCCTGTCAGCATGCCCTTTACCGGTTTGTCGGTCAGCGACTGCGCATATTCACTCCACGCGACCGTCATCGGTGCCGGACGGGAAATGTCGCCTACCACAATCGGCGGTTTCACGCAGCGCGAGCCGTAACTTTGCACCCAGCCATTGCGGGTAAAAGCAAAACCTTCCAGCAACTCGCCAAAATACTCCACCATGTCATTACGCTCAGCCTCGCCATGCACCAGCACATCCAACCCGAGCGCTTCTTGCTCTGCAATCGCACGAGCAATTTCGGCTTGTAAGCCTTCACGGTAGGCTTGCGCAGACAAACTGCCTTTTTTGTAGTCACGCCGCAGTGTTCGGATCTCACCGGTTTGTGGGAATGAACCGATCGTCGTGGTTGGCCATAGCGGCAGAGGGAAACGCTGCTTTTGAGCTTGTGCGCGAACCGGATAGGCGGAGTTTCGCTCAGCGTCATGGGGTTGTAAGGCCGCGACCCGCGCTTGAACCTGCGCATTATTCACCCGCGCCGACGTGCGTCGCGCCTGCACCGGCGCGCTGTACTCCAGCAATAACGTCTGCAGCTGAACGTCCGCCGGTTGGTTTAAGGCTTGAGTCAGTAATCCCAACTCTTGGCACTTTTGCCGTGCGAATGCCAACCAGCTATACACTTCGGCATCCAGCGCCGTTTCGGCCAGTAAATCGACCGGTGAATGCAGCAGTGAGCTGGATGTGCCAAGCCACAAACGTCCCGTTAACTGTGGCAGCAAGGGTTGCAAACGTTGCCAGCACTGCGCCAAATCGGCACGCCACACGTTGCGCCCGTTAATCACACCCAGAGAAATCACACGATCAGCGGGTAATGCGGCGATCACTTGCGCTAAATCGGCACTTCCCGCCACCGCATCTAAATGCCAACCGGCGACCGGCAGATCGGCCAACGCATCCAACTGATGCGCAATGCTGCCAAAATAGGTCGTAAGTAGCAGTTTTGGCGTTTTACCGGCCAGCTGACGATAAGCCTGCTGATAGGCAGCTAACCACTGCACCGGTAAATCCAGCACCAATGCAGGTTCATCGATTTGCACCCATTCAACGCCTTTAGCTGCTAATTGCGCTAAGACCTGCTGATAAACCGCCAGCAATGAAGGCAACAAACTCAAGCGATCAAACGGCTCGCCTTTGGTTTTCCCCAGCCACAAATACGTCAGCGGCCCCAGTAATACCGGTTTTACCGAGTGTCCTGCCTGCAACGCTTCATCGGTTTCATCCAGCAGCTGCGTCCATGCTGGGTAGAATTTCTGCCCTTGATAGAATTCCGGCACGATGTAGTGATAGTTAGTATTAAACCACTTAGTCATCTCACCCGCTGCCGCTTGGTGGCCTGACGGCGCACGGCCACGTGCGACGCGAAACAGCGTATCCAAATCGATGCGACCATCAGGGCGCAAATGTCGCTGTGGCACATTGCCCACCATCAAACTGGTACCCAATACATGGTCATACCAAGCAAAATCACCCACCGGCAGTAAATCGACGCCCGCCTCTTTTTGCAATGCCCAGTGACGCGCTCGTAATTGTTGGCCACATGCCAATAATGCAGCCTGATCAATCTCACCGGCCCAATACTGCTCTAATGCTTTTTTCAGTTCGCGATGCAATCCAATACGCGGAAATCCGAGGGTATGACTATGAATACTCATGCTTAACTCCATTTAGCCGTCCAGATGTTTACACATCTATAATTCACGGTTATGGTAAAACCAACAAACGGAAGTTATTCATGTGCATCATGAGCGAAATTCATGATGAGCCTTATTTGGTCAGGGAGACGCAACACCATGATCGAGCTGCGCCATCTCAGAACGCTGCAAACCCTGCGCGATAGCGGAAGCCTCACCGCAGCCGCGCAGCAGCTGCATCAGACTCAATCGGCCCTATCTCACCAGCTCAATGAGCTAGAGCAACGGCTCGGCCATCCTCTGTTTATCCGCAAAACAAGGCCGGTAAAATTTACGCCGCAAGGAGAGCAACTGCTGACACTGGCAAGCTCAATCTTGCCGCAAGTCAGTCTGGTTGAAGAGGCGCTACGTCAGCACAACACCGCGCTGCGCCCAGCGCTGGCATTGGCGATTGAGTGCCATAGCTGCATTCAATGGCTCATGCCGACGCTTACTCGTTTCGGGCAAGAAGCCCCGCAAACCGAGGTGCGTTTTACGGCTGCCACCGCTTTTGATCCGCAGCCACGCTTGCTGCAAGGTGAGCTCGATATGGTGATCACCAGTGATGTGCAAGCGCGCGCGGGGATCTACTATGCCCCACTGTTTGATTTCGAGATCCGCTGGGTCATGGCGCCACAGCATCGTTTAGCCACACACGCCACTGTTGATGTGGCAGAGCTGCAAGATGAGCGTCTGCTGGTCTATCCCGTACCCAAACAGCGTTTGGATATCTGGCGCTACGTGTTGCAACCGGCGCAAATGACGCCAACACTCAAACCGGTCGAGAATACGCTGCTGCAATTGCAAATGGTGGCAGCAGGTATGGGGATCGCCGCGCTGCCGCATTGGGCGGTCTTCGATGCCGAACAGCAAGGGCTGCTCTGTAGCCGCCAGATTGGTGATAAAGGATTATGGCGGCGCTTATATCTAGCAGTCAGGGAAAATGAACGCAGCGATCCGGCGATCAGCCATTTCCTGCACTGCGCGCGTGAGCAAACCGCCTTTTTGCCACATTGCCGCGCGGTGTAAGGCACTATCACTATATTGATGGAAAGATGGAAAAACAGCGCACTCCATAACGATACCGATAACTAAATAGGTCGAGAAATCACTAGAGAAAGAGATAGAAAAAAGCAGTCTTTTTAGAAAGGAAAAACCGGCGCCTAACGCCGGTTTTCTTCTGTCATGTATCAGCTCGAACACCGCTTACCGAGCATCTCCTCGCCAAGCAGGCCTAGAAAGTGATCAGGTCACTGGCGCTGAACGTAAGCGAAAATAGCGGCTTACTTGCAGCGAAAGCAGGATCAAAATCCCTCCAGCGGCTAAACGTAACCAATCAGGATGCTGATTCCAGAGCGCAAAATTCACCAGCAATCCGGCGGGAACCAACGCATTATTCATCACCGCCAACGTACCGGTATCCACTTGGGTCGCGCCTTTATTCCACATAAAGTATCCCAGACCTGAAGCCACCAGCCCTAACCACATGAGAACGCCCCACTGCACTGGCGTATGCGGCAAGCGGCTGAGATCGCCAAATAGAGCAAATGCGATCACCCCTACTACCGACGCTCCGGCATAAAACCAAGCAAACACCGCATGTTGGGAAATTGGCTGCGGCTGCCGTTCAACCCAGTATTTATAACCCACTTGGCCGATGGCAAAACAAATATTGGCGGCCTGCACCACCAAAAAACCCAAAACAAACTGGCTGCTGACCGCGCCATAGCGGATCACCAAAGCCCCGGCGACTGCCAATGCCGCACTCACAAAATAACCGCGACTAAAACGGCGTTGCAGCAAATCGTAGATCAGCGTGACATACAGCGGAGTGAGGATGGTAAACAGCACCACTTCCGGCACCGTCAGCAATAAAAAGGCATGGTAGTAGAACAGATACATGATCCCAAGCTGGCAAGCGCCTAACGCCATGAGCGTCAGCCGATCGCGCATCGGCACCAAACGTGGACGCAAAAACGGCAGCATCACCAACAGCGCCAACAGCACGCGCATCAATACCGAAAACCAAGTATCCACCTGACCGGCCAGATAAACGCCAATCAGACTAAATGAGAAAGCCCACAACACGGTGGTCAAAATGAGAAGTAGCACGTTTGCCTACGCTCCAAGGATAAATTCGCGCGGATTGTAACAGGCCGTACCGGTGATTGTCGTCGGATCTGTTTTCGGTTCAGTCTCAAGTTCAGTTTTCAGAACAGCCATCGTGCAGGCAGGCCACTGAACCCAACAAACAATGCAAAACAAGAACAACAACGGAGTGTGTCTGCGTCGGATTGAATAGATCACTGACGCCCGACACACTTCGCGAGTTACATGCGGGAAAAATCCCTGCGGGAGGAAAAATTATTTACTCGCACGACGAGCGCGTACCGAGGCCGCCAGATGCCGCAGAACATTCTCGGTATCATCCCAGCCAATACAAGCATCGGTGATACTCTGGCCAAACGTTAACGGCTGACCCGGCACCAAATCCTGACGACCTTCCACCAGATGACTTTCAATCATCACCCCGAAGATCGCCTGCTGACCGGCCGCGATCTGCGCGCCTACGTCCTCAGCCACCGCATTTTGACGTTGATACTGTTTAGCACTGTTGGCATGGCTAAAATCAATCATCACTTTCGGTGGTAGACCGTTTTTCTCCAGCTCACGCAGCACCACGCTGACATGAGCGGCACTGTAATTCGGCTCTTTACCGCCACGCAGAATAATGTGGCAATCTTGATTACCGGCCGTCGATACAATGGCTGAATGACCAAACTTGGTCACCGACAAGAAATGGTGCGAAGAGCCTGCTGCGGCGATCGCATCAATCGCTACTTTGATGGTGCCATCGGTGCCATTTTTAAAGCCAACCGGACACGACAGGCCAGAGGCCAGCTCACGATGAACTTGAGATTCTGTTGTTCGTGCCCCGATCGCGCCCCAACTCATCAAATCCGCCATATACTGCGGCGTGATCATATCCAAAAACTCACCCGCGGTTGGCATGCCTAAGTCATTAATGTCCAACAGCAGCTTACGGGCAATGCGCAGGCCATCATTAATCTGGTAACTGTCGTCCAGATACGGATCGTTAATCAGCCCTTTCCAACCAACCGTGGTACGCGGCTTTTCAAAATACACCCGCATCACCACTTCTAAGTCATCAGACAGCTCTTCGCGCAGCTCTAACAGACGCTTGCTGTATTCCAGCGCGGCGGCCGGATCGTGAATGGAACAAGGACCAATCACCACTAGCAAGCGGTCATCTTCGCTTTGCAAAATCTGATGAATCGCCTGACGGGCATTGAACACCGTTGCCGCAGCCTTATCAGTAACAGCAAACTTCTCCAGCAACGCAACCGGTGGAAGTAACTCTTTGATTTCCTTTATTCTTATATCATCATTCTGATAAGTCATTATCTTTACATCCTGTCCCTAAATACTGCGATTTACACCCAACCGGCAAAGTGCCTTCCTTTCAATCTGCCTGATCTCTGCGCGGCTGTAAATCTCTTTGCCACCTGAGCAGTCCTCCGAGCACACAGGTGCATGAACAGCGCTAACTGCATCAAAGCACACAAAAAACAGCCTGTCGTAACTGACCATTATTGAATAAGGATAAATAGCTGAATTAAAGATAACGGGTTGAATAAGGATAAATGGTTGGATAAATATCGTGGGATAAAAAAAAGGATGCGGTAAGCAAGCGAAAAAACAGAGCAGAAAGCAAAATGAGAGGTAAGGGAAAGCTTGGCGAGCTAAGGGGGTACATCCCGGTACCCATACTGAATCAGGGATTCAATGTCATCCGAAAAGTCACATCCTCAATCAGCAAATTGGCGGAAGCATGAGTGACACACAAACACATCACACCATAGCTCATCCAACTTTTTCAACGGTGATACTGTTCCGTTCTTCATGCAATACTGGCACAGACGCTGACATTTTCTAACTTTCATTGCAACCTGACTCCTCAGTTTTGCCATCACACAGCGAAACACATAAAAATACCGATTACAAACAACCGGAAGGTTAACTTGAGTGATCAACTTCATAGTGACTCTAGTTCAGCTTAACGCCAGCAAATAAAACACAACGTTTCTTTTTGGTGGCGTGAGATTTCAAAATATAAACGGCTTACATTCTGAATAAGTCTCTGGCGGACTTATTTCGCAAAGCAAATCTAGCACGGCGTTGCACTGTTTTTTTGACATAAAGTGGCGCGCGAAGTTGCATAACGTGCGGATTAATTAAAATATCTGTTTACATCCCTCGCCACGGCGCACTATTATGCTAGTACACAAAGACGGACACTCAGTATCCAGTCGTATTTTCATAAGGAATGTGTCTATGAGTCAGCAAGAGGTCATCACACCAACCATGGCAAAACGTCCCTCCGTATTAGGCGGCGCCATGATCATAGCCGGAACCGCTGTAGGTGCCGGAATGTTCTCCCTCCCAGTCGTAACTGCCGGTGTCTGGTTTACCGGCTCCGTGGTGATCTTGTTGTTTACCTGGCTGTGCATGTATCTGTCAGGCCTGATGATCTTAGAAGCCAACCTGAACTACAAAGTCGGCGCGAGCTTTGACACTATGGTCAAAGGGCTGCTGGGAAAAGGCTGGAATGTGGTTAACGGTCTGACCGTTGCGTTCGTGCTCTATATTCTGACTTACGCCTACATCTCGGGCGGTGGCTCGATTATCAGCCATACCCTGAATGCCGCGTTTGGGATCAGCATGAACCAAACCGCCGCCGGATTGCTGTTTGCCTTGGGATTGGCCTTTTTCGTCTGGATCTCCACCAAAGCGGTAGACCGCCTGACCACCGTCTTAATCGGCGGCATGGTGATCACCTTTTTGCTCTCCACCTTTGATCTGATCCAACACGTACAACCGGCGATTTTGTTTAATACCGGCGATGCTGATGCAAGCTACCTGCCATTTGCTCTGGCGGCACTGCCTTACTGTCTGGCCTCCTTCGGTTACCACGGTAACGTACCGAGCTTGGTCAAATACTATGGCAAAGACTCCGGCTCAGTGGTGAAAAGCTTGCTGTTCGGTACGCTGATTGCGCTGGTCATTTATGTGTTGTGGCAGCTGTCTATCCTCGGCAATATTTCGCGCGAGGAGTTCAAGGGCATCATCGGTCAGGGCGGCAACATCGGTAACTTGCTGAGTGCGTTAAGTGGCGTGGTATCGACCCAAACTATCGACAAACTGCTGACTGCGTTCTCTTACATGGCCGTTGCCAGCTCATTCCTTGGCGTGACGCTGGGTCTGTTCGACTATATTGCAGATCTCTTGAAGTTTGACGACAGCTTATTAGGCCGCACCAAGACCGCGGTGGTGACCTTCCTGCCGCCAACCATTGGTGGCCTGATGTTCCCAGATGGCTTTATCTACGCGATTGGTTTTGCCGGACTGGCTGCCGCTATCTGGGCAGCGATTATTCCAGCGATGATGGCGCGTGCTAGCCGCAAAAAATTTGGCAGCCCGGATTACCGCGCGCCAGGTGGCAATGCTGGCATCATTTTGGTCTTGCTGTTCGGTCTGACCAACCTGATTGTGCAAATTCTGGCGATGTTCAATCTGTTACCAGTCTACAAATAACCAGACGCTAATACTGATACATATCAACGTATCAACACATCGTTAATGCACTCCCGACAGGCCGGTTTTACCGGCCTGTTTTATTCAAAGGATGTATCCGCTGCCCTTCTCATTCTCAACCATCTCATTCTTTGCTATCTCATTGTTTGTCATCTGAAGCTCAGCCAATCCAATCACCGAAATCACGGGGCGACTGTCATTCATGCAGACTTTCCGTTAAGGTGGATGTACACATGGAAACAATACCCGTTATCATTTCCTCACCGCATTTTCCTGTTTTAGCGATACGGACCGGATACCACAGTGATTAAGACAAACCTGATTACCGGCTTTCTTGGCAGTGGCAAAACCACCACGTTGCGTCACCTGCTGGCACACAAACCGGCGGATGAAAAATGGGCCATTTTGGTCAACGAATTTGGCGAAATCGGCATCGATGGAGCATTGCTTGCTGGGCAAGGTGCCGCGATTAAAGAGATCCCCGGTGGTTGCTTGTGCTGCGTAGCCGGATTACCGATGCAAATCGGCTTGAATATGCTGATTAGCCGCGAAAAACCGGATCGGTTGCTGATTGAACCAACGGGCCTTGGTCATCCGAAACAGGTCTTGAGCATGCTCAGCGGCGAACACTACGAAACCGTGCTCGACCTGCGTGCGACGCTGTGTGTACTGGATGCTCGCCAGCTTGCTGATCCGCGTTATCGTGATAACGAAAATTTCCGAGAGCAACTTGCCGCGGCCGATGTGCTGATTGCCAATAAAGCTGACGTCTATCAACCCGCCGACCATGCCGCGCTCGCCGCTTTACTGGCTGAACGGCATGATTTAAGCGCCCATCAGGTCGTGGCTCAAGGTGCCATTAATCCTGAATTGCTTGATTTACCTTGTCATCAGCATCAACTCACAGACTCGGCTACCCATAACGCCGCGCGCCAGCATGCCGCAGCCAAGCCGCTCTCGGCGGTGATGAGCTTACAAAGCCACGAACGTTGGCGACGGGCAGAGAATCAAGGGCAAGGCTATTACAGTTGTGGCTGGATTTTCGATCACGATACCGTGTTTGATATGACGCAAATTCTCGAATGGGCACGTACCGCGCCGGTGCAACGGGCCAAAGGGATGGTGCGAATTGCCGGCGGCACGTTGCGTTTTAATCGCCAACAGCATGAATTTGAAATTGAAACCGCAGACAGCGCGCCAGCAGATAGCCGAGTGGAGTTGATTGATACCGCACGCGGCCCATGGAACAGCCTACAAACCGCTCTGTTGGCGGCGCGCCAATAAGCGCGGAGAGAAATGCTGTATTAAGCGCAGCCTTATTTACAAGGTTCTAGCACAAACAAAAACGGCGACAGAATCTATCGGTCGCCGTTTTTCTTGTCTAATCCGAACTATTTTTCAGTCTTTTAGTTCAGCTCGTCATCTGGCCAGTATTTGTAGCCTTGCACCATCGCTTGCAAGGCTAAACCGTGCTCCGTGAGCTGGTAGATGGTGACGCCATTAAAGTCAGCAGCAACGGTCTGATTACCAGCATCGCCCTTTTCTTTCCATTTAGCCGCCGCATCAGCACCGGCAGACGCATCCCAGCCATGCTGGATAAAGTTTTGCATCGTCTTACGATCATGGAAAATCGCCACAAAGCGAATGTCTTGAATGCCTAGCCCAACACCGGCCCCTACGCTCATCATCCGCATATAGGTATTTTTGCCCGTGCGGTTATCACGCACAACGCCAAAACCATGGCCAATACCGATAAGGCCCAGCTTGTTACTTTTGTTGGAAAACACAGCATAGCCTTGTGCTTTGCGGATCGCAGTACGCGCTTTTGGCTGCTCACGATATAATTTTTGCAGCGTATCTTGTCGCATCTGATGAATAGCATTGCGCTTTTGTGCCGGCGTATCACCACGCGCACCACAACCGACTAATGCCAACGCCAAGACCACTCCGGCGACCATTTTAACTGCCTGATTTAACCGCATGCTGAATCTGTTTCCCTGATAAAAACGCAGACTATAAAGCAAGTAAGCCTGTTTGTTTTGCCTCTCTGTGCCACCGCGCTCATATCAGGCCGCTACAAAGCATCTAAACCCTCTGACCATGCTCACCGAACCGAATCCTCCCAAACAAAAAGCCGCCCCAAGGGACGGCTTTTTCGGTTACAGCAATCAGTTACCGCAATCAATGCGTAGCCTTATAACAGGCTGACACAGTGGATTACAGGAACATCATGATAATCATGGCAACCACACCACCTGTCGCACCGATGATGGTTTCCATCACGGTCCAGGTTTGCAGAGTTTGCTTCTCTGTCAGACCTAAGTAGCGGTTAGCCAGCCAGAAACCAGAGTCGTTCACGTGAGACAGAACAATCGCACCACCACCGATAGCAATAGTGATTGCTGCCAGCTGAGCACCGTTCATACCCAGACCTTCCAGCATTGGCAGGATCAGGCCACACGAGGTCAGCATCGCAACGGTTGCCGAACCTTGAATCACACGTACCGCAGCCGCCAGAATGAACGCCAGCGCCACGATTGGCAGACCAGAGCCAGCCAGAATGTTACCCAGTGCCGCACCTACGCCAGAATCAACCAGTACTTGCTTGAACACACCGCCCGCACCGGTTACCAGAATGATGATACCGGCAGGCTGCAGCGCAGAACCACACACACTCATCACTTCATCACGGCTCATACCGCGGCGAATACCCAGCAAATAGAACGCAGCCAGACACGCAACCATGATAGCGGTGAACGGGTGACCAATGAACTCCAGCCAGTTGTACAGATCAGAGCCTTTCTCAACAAAACGCGCCGCAATGGTTTTCAGACCAATCATCAGCAGTGGCAGACCAATCAGGCCCATCGCCAGACCGAAAGATGGCAGTTCACCACGGTTGGTATCATCGTTCTGCGCGTGCTCTGGCAACGGCACATCAACCACTTTCGAGATCATGGAGCCGAACAGTGGACCAGCCAGAATCATCGCAGGGATAGACGCCAGCAGACCGAACAGGATCATATAACCGAAGTCAGCACCCAGCTGTGAAGCCACCAGGATTGGGCCCGGTGCTGGGATCAAGAATGCCTGACAGGTCGCGATACCGGCCAGCAGCGCGATACCGATTTTCACGACACTACCACCACCACGGCGGACAATCGCGAATGCAACACCAATCAGCAGTACCACGGCAACGTCAAAGAACAGTGGCAGTGCACAGATAAAGCCGGTGATGGTGATCGCCCAGTTAGCACGGTCTTTACCGAACTTACCCAGCAGGGTTTGTGCGATACGATCCAGTGCACCGGTGGTTTCCATCACTTTACCGAACATAGCACCCAACGCTACCACCACGGCAACGAAACCTAAGGTACCGCCCATCCCTTTTTGGATAGTTGCGGCGATATCGGCGGGGTTCATTCCAGAGAATAAACCGGCAATCATCGATACCAGAATCAGCGCCACCACGGCATGCAGCCGCACCTTCATTACCAAGAACAGCAGCAGAATGATCGATCCCGCGGCGGTCATAATCAATGACATATCAGACATAGTGTTCATCCCAGGTTAGCTGTGTTTTACATCACAGTTTTTGTAGTTACCGGTAACATGTTACCCGTAACGTGCTATCGTAGATACAGCTAAACACAAGCAACTTTCAAAATTGAGATTGAGGTCAAACTATGGCAGGTCGCAGCATTATCGTGATGGGTGTTTCCGCGTGTGGTAAGTCAAGTGTGGGTGCCGCACTGGCAAATGCACTGAATGCCAAGTTCATTGATGGTGATGATTTGCACCCAAAAGCAAACATCCTAAAAATGAGCGGTGGCAATCCACTGAATGATGATGATCGTGCTCCGTGGTTAGAACGTATTCGTGATGCGGTTTTCAGCATTGAGATGAAAAATGAAACCGGAATCATCGTCTGTTCAGCACTCAAGCGTAAGTATCGTGATATGATTCGTGAAGGGAATCAAAATGTGACTTTCGTCTACTTGGACGGTACTTACGATGTCATCCTGGAGCGTATCCGTCAGCGCAGCGGTCATTTCCAGAAGGAAAACATGCTGCAAAGCCAGTTCGAGACGCTGGAATGTCCAGTTGCCACCGGCGAGTCCGGCATTCTGCGTATCGATGTAAACGCACCGTTTGATGAGGTTGTTGAGCGTGCCGTCGCAGCTGTTAAAGGGGCCAATTGATGCATCCAGTTATTAACCAGGTTACCGCACGCATCGCGGAGCGCAGCGCGGAGTCCCGCGCGCGTTATCTGGCGCAGATCCAATCTCAGGCAGCACAAGGCAAAAACCGCGCGGCACTGGCCTGCGGTAACTTGGCGCATGCCGTCGCGGCCTGTTCCAGCCAGCAAAAGCACAACATTCTGGATATGACCCGTGCCAACATCGGCATCGTGACTGCATACAACGATATGCTGTCTGCGCATCAGCCATACCAGCACTATCCAGATCAAATTAAAGCCGTACTGGCAGAACTGGGTCACAGTGCCCAAGTTGCCGGTGGCGTACCTGCTATGTGTGATGGTGTAACGCAAGGCCAGCCGGGCATGGATATGTCTCTGTTCTCGCGCGATCTGATTGCACAAGCAACCGCAGTCTCACTCAGCCACAATACCTTTGACGGTACTTTGCTGCTCGGCATCTGCGATAAAATCGCACCAGGCCAACTGATGGGCGCACTGACCTTTGGTCACCTGCCTACTGCATTTGTTCCTGCCGGCCCAATGCCGACCGGTATCAGCAATGACGAGAAAGTTAAAATTCGTCAAGAATATGCTGCCGGTAAATTAGGCCGTGAAGCACTGCTGGACATGGAGTGTGGTGCCTACCACGCCCCGGGCACCTGTACATTCTATGGCACCGCCAACACCAACCAATTGGTGTTTGAAGCTATGGGTCTGATGCTGCCTGGTTCCGCCTTTATCGCCCCGAACACCGAACTGCGCGCGGCGCTGACTGATGATGCCGCACGCAAGATTGCCGGTATGGTTCAAGGCAGCAGCACCTACCGCCCACTGGCGGACGTGGTTGACGCACGTGCTATGGTCAACGGTCTGGTCGCCCTGCTGGCTTCCGGCGGTAGCACCAACCACACACTGCACATGATTGCTGTCGCTCGCGCTGCGGGTCTGATTGTGACTTGGGATGACTTCAGCGATCTGTCTGATGTGGTACCATTGATGACTCGTGTGTACCCGAACGGCCCAGCCGACATCAACGCCTTCCACGAAGCCGGTGGTGTACCACTGCTGCTGCGTAAGCTGGCAGATCGCGGTCTGCTGCATATGGATGCCACGCCGGTATTCGGTAGCATGGAAGACTACCTGTCTGAGCCAGTGCTGGAAAACGGTCAGCTGAGCTGGGTTCCGGTGACTGAAACCCGTAATCCAGACGTCATTGCCGCAGGCGATGGTGTATTCAACGCAACGGGCGGCCTGAAAGTGCTGTCTGGTAATTTGGGCCGTGGCGTGATTAAAGTCAGCGCCGTAGCGCCAGAGCACCATATCATCAGTGCACCGGTTGAGATTTTTGAATCTCAGCACGATGTTGAAGCCGCGTACAAAGCCGGTCTTCTGAACCGCGATGTGATTGTGGTGGTTCGCCACAACGGTCCGGGTGCCAACGGCATGCCTGAGCTGCATAAACTGATGCCAATTCTGGGGAATATCCAGAAAGCCGGCTTCAAAGTGGCGCTGGTGACCGATGGTCGTCTGTCCGGTGCCTCCGGTAAAATTCCAGCCGCTATCCACGTAACACCGGAAGCGAGCAAAAATGGTCCGCTGGCCTTCTTACAAAATGGCGATATCATTACGCTGAATGCCAAAGAAGGCACGCTCAGCACAGAAGCCGATTTGAGCCAGCGTACCGCGTATCATCCTGACCTGAGCGCAGAGCAGACCGGTTTTGGCCGTAATCTGTTCCATGTATTCCGCCAGGCGGTCTCCAGTGCCGAAACCGGCGCGACCGTTATCGAGTGATACTGAACGACCTGAACGCACGTCTTAGACGTGCGTTTTTACTGCTTTTTAGACTGCCGTGTGGCAGCGATTGATTAAAGGAATCCCCATGAACTGGACTGTATCCCCTGCTGAGGTTTTTGCCGCATCACCGGTTGTTCCTGTAATGGTTATCAACAAGGTGGAAGACGCTGTTCCTATGGCCAAAGCACTGGCTGATGGCGGGATCACCGTATTCGAAGTTACCCTGCGTACTGATGCTGCTCTGGAAGCTATCCGTGCGATTGCCGATGCAATGCCAGAAGCGATGATCGGTGCCGGTACCGTAATCAATCCAGAACAATATGATGCTGCGGTTGCCGCGGGTGCCAAGTTTGTTATCAGCCCAGGGTTCACCCACGAGCTGCTGGCGCACGCGAAAAAGCACAGCACGGCGCTGATCCCAGGTGTTGCAACGCCTTCTGAAGTGATGCAAGCGCTGGCTCAAGGCTATACTCACCTGAAATTCTTCCCAGCTGAAGCCAATGGCGGCGCAGCCGCGCTGAAATCTATCGCAGCGCCGCTGCCACAGATTCGTTTCTGCCCTACTGGCGGTATCAGCCCGAAAAACGTGCATGAGTACCTGTCTGCCAAGTGCGTAGCTACTGTGGGTGGCTCTTGGATGCTGCCAGCAGATCTGATTGCTGCCGGTGATTGGGCGGGCATTACGCGTCTGGCGGCTGACGCTGTAGCGCTGGTGTCTAAAGCATAATAGCTTTCACTCTGAATTTGAGTGCGCTAGAAGCCTAGAAACCTAGGGTTCTAGCAAACAAACATAAAAAATCCGGTCTAACGCTTTAGCGTGACCGGATTTTTTTATTTATTAGATGGCATAACAAGCATTACATGACTAGCGTATCACCTGCGCGCACCAAACCCTTACAGGCTTTCACCGGTTTCGAGGGTATAGCCTAAGTCCAACACCGGCTCCGCAATGGCTTCACGCTGCAATCGCGCTAACAGCATCTCTGCTGCGCGCTTGCCCATCTCTTTACGTGGCGTATGCACACTGGCTAAGCGCGGGACAATCGTCTGTCCGATATCGTGACCGTGGAAACCGGCAATGGCGATATCTTGCGGAATATGAATGCCTAAACGTTGGCAGGCAAAAATCGCCCCAACCGCCAAGTCATCGTTGGTACAAAAAATGCCATCGGTTTCAGGATAACGCCGACGCGTTTCTTCCAACAATTCAGCCCCCAGCGAGTAAGACGAAGCAGCCTCCGTCATCACTTGACGCGGTGTCAGCCCATAAGCTTGCATGGCTTGGCTGTAGCCTTCCAGACGCTGCTGGGTACGCACGTCCATCCGCGCGCCAAGGTAAACAATGTTGCGGTAACCTTTTTCCAGCATCAAGGTGGTCATGGCACAACCGGCAGCCACATTATCCAACCCGACCGCCAATTCAATGCACGGCGAACGGGTATCCATGATTTCTACCACCGGCACCCCTGCCGTTTCAATCATCTTCAACGTGCGCGGCGTGTGGTAGCTTTCGGAGAGGATCAGCCCATCTACGTTATAAGACAGCAACGATGCAATACGTTGCTCCTCCATTTGAGGGCTATACCCGTAGTGCGCCAACATGGTTTGGTAACCGCGATCTTCCGTGACCGACTCGATGCCACGCAATACCTCAGCAAATACTTGGTTGGTCAATGAGGGTAATAAGATCCCTATCGCCTGACTTTTTGCGTTAGATAAAATATCCGGAGCTCGGTTAGGAATATAGCCGAGCGTATCCAACGCACGGGCTATTTTGCTCTGCACCGAAGCAGAAACTTGCGACGGATCTCGCATATAACGGCTGACCGTCATTTTAGTTACGCCGACGATGTCAGCTACGTCCTGTAATGTTGGGCGTTTTTTCTTCATTTTACCGCGAAAATAGCTGTAATGTTACCTGTAACATAGCACATTTTATCGTATTTACCCAGCGCTTCAGATGTGACTCATCACGTAAAAAGTGGAGAATAAACACCATCTTAATAACCACAATAAATGTGTTGGTATAAATCTGATAACAGCTGAATATAAGATTCTTCTGCTATTTACAAGTCGGCTGCGTAATTGTTATTTACATTTGCAATTTACTTTAAGTATAAAAATAAGTTGCTCATAACATTTGTCTCTGACTATTATTAACAGCTCAACAAACAGCCTTTTAGCGCACATTACGATAACTTGACTGTTTATCGTTTACATTTTTGAACGAGGCATTTATATAACGCATCGTCATTATATAAAACTACGCTCAGCCAATTGTTTTTATCCCTTGGCAAATAAGTTAAATCTATTGAATGGATCGCAAAATTTAAATATGCAACTGGCACCACCGGTAAGCAGGTGAAATACTGTCCTCATTATTTTCATGGATAAGCCCTATGTTTTTTACTCTGATAGATAAAGCGACCGACGAGCGGGACGATGATATGCAGGAAAGAAGTTTCTATATCCCAGGCCGTGAAGTCCCTTTTTTTGATTCGAGAATCGATGACACGGTGCTGCTGGTCGAAGAGCCAGAAAAGGAACTGGAGATGATCATTGGAATCGAAAACATGCAGGGTAAAGTGTACCGTGAAATCACAGTGTACTCGTTCGATAATTTTTCTGACCTGATTGACCAGTTAGCCGGCATCAATTTGGTGGATGTTTTTCCCGCCACCTACTATACCCACAGCGGCTACGACAGCCGATTACGGCTGGCTCACTGAGCCGCCATTGGCAAGTATCGTGAGTACTGGTGAATAGCATCAAACAAATACTGTTGCATAACAGTTATGATATCCCGCCACATGATACGTTCTGAACTTACCACGCCCTAGTAAGATGCAGTTTTGAAATACGATTGTTAAGCAGCCTGTATTTCGAATCAAAAAATAAGATCCGCAATTCCCCGCATAATTTTTACCACATCAATATTACATTAATGTGAATACACGTCTATTTTAGGTTATTCTCTGCCTCTTTTTATGAATAACAAAATAACCCCTCCATCCATCTATATCTCTATTTTCACGCTCATGTAGCAGCACTCTTTCTGTTCAGAAATTGCAGAGTGCTACTTATATATCCTTTTTTCAGCTAAAAGTTACGCTATGCGGAAAACCCTTTAAGCGCGATGCAACTGCCAATGGCCGGGAAAAAAGTGATGCACCGGACCATGCCCTTGACCGACTCGCAACAGATCGGCATAGGCTAACGCAGCGCCGATATAGTCTTTTGCCTGCGCAACCGCTTGTGCTAGCGGATAACCCTGCGCCAAATAAGACGCTATCGCCGCCGACAATGTACAACCCGTTCCGTGGGTATTACGGGTTAGGATGCGCGGTGCATGAAAATAAGCAGACTCTGCAGCAGTAATCAGCACATCATCACTGTGATTTTCATCGGTCAGATGGCCGCCTTTAAGCAATACCGCGGCGGTACCTAATGTGGTACTTAGCGCGCGTAATTCTTCAATCATAGCGGCCATATCAGACTCAGACGCCTGCGATAGACGTGGATGACGCCCAACCGCGTGGCCAATCAATACTGCCGCCTCGGGTAAGTTAGGAGTAATAATATCCGCCAGTGGCAACAATTGTTCTTTCAATACGCTAATCGCTTGCGGCTCTAGCAGCACATCTCCGCTGGTTGCCACCATCACCGGATCCAACACGATATGCGCCGGTCGATAACGTTGCAGACCTTGTGCCACGGCCTCAATGATCTCGGCGTTTCCCAACATACCGATTTTTACCGCCGCAATGTTTAAATCAGAAAACACCGCATCGAGCTGCGCCGTAATACCTTTCGCTGATACGGGAAAGACACCGCTGACGCCTAAGGTATTTTGGGCCGTAATTGCCGTAATAACCGAGCAAGCATAACTGCCAGTAGCAGAAATCGCTTTGATGTCGGCTTGGATCCCCGCCCCGCCGCTGCTGTCAGAGCCGGCAATAGTTAGCACAATCGGAACATCCGCCGCGGAGGGCATCGTCTGTTCTGCCGATTTAGGGTGTGTCTTGGCTGATGGTGTATCCAGTACGGCATCTGGGGAGGAAAAGTGGTGTGTCGAACAAGGCATATTGGCTCCTGTAATTCGACGACAGGAACCTTATCTTGCAGACTTGCGTGTGGTGGTGGGAATGTCATGACTGGCAGCCAGTATTAGCTGCCGATGCCAGACTCCACTCCTGCCTAATGAGTTGCCGAAATGGGTTCACCTATGCGGCATTGAACCTGCGACATGGCGTCTCAGAGGCAGAGATGCAAGATGCGGATAGTTCCCTACGTCAGTACAAACTGAATCAGGTTCTACGGGTCTCGCATACGCGATCTCAGCCTCGCAATGACATCATGGCTTACCGCCTTGTGTCACACCGAGGTTCCCCGACTATTCTCAGATGACAGCATAGCAATAGAGAGACAGACAACACCAGCGGAATATTCAGACGATTAAAGTAATCGCTGACGCACAACAGAGCAAAAAACAAACAATCAAGACATACCAAACTTACATTTGTATTATAATTGAGCATTTAACACCTATATTGACGATATCTTCTTAATATTACGCCCCCTTTGTCGCCATACAAATGGACATAGTAATCGTGACAGTATCACTGATTATCATTTTGCGCTCGCTGCTGCGCAAATAACGAACAAAGGAAAACCTGAACTGATATGCTTAAAAAAATGTCCATCATACAAAAAGTTGTAGCAGCTTTTTCTCTCCTGTTTGTTGTCATGCTCATCATGAGATTTTCCTCTGCTCATGAATTGCGCTATATGTACAATCAAACACAAAACATGACTAAAAACTCAATCCCTGCGCTAAATGATACGTCGCACATTCAAATTTCAATTGGCGAAGCACGGCGTTTACAGTTAAGTATGCTTTTAGCCGCGCTGGATAATAATACTGAACGCTTAAACGACAACATTCGTGAGTTCGAAATAGAAAAAAACGAATTCTATAAAGCCATGGATGAGTACAAATCTTTAGGTAATCATTCTGCACAAGCGCTTAGCTTGTATAACAAGATCAATGAATCAGCGACTATCTTTTTTAAGCTTCATGATCAACTACAGCAAGCTTTGTTGAGCAACAACATTCCCTTAGCAAATCAGCTAAGAAACATGCCAGCGCGTCGACAAGCTATCAGTGATGTATCGAACTACTCTGAGCAGCTTAAACAAAGAAATGAAAACTTTACACATCGCCTAAGTGCTGAGTTTACTAACACATATGATTACTCAATCAACTTGAGCATTATCGTTACCTTAATCGTATTTTTCATTTTCGCCGCAATCACCTTGATGATCACTAAAAGTATCAAAAATCCACTGAGTATTTTAATGGAGCAAATTGATAAAGTATCTAAAGGGGATCTGATCGAAAAAATAGACCTGACTAAGTTTAATAAAGACGAGTTTGGTCTTTTAGCTAAAGGTGTGGCAAGCATGCAGAATAACTTGCACAATTTAGTGAACAACATTTCTAACTCTATCTCTCAGCTCACATCAGCCTCAGAGGAGCTTAGCCAAGTTGCGACTCTTTCGGCAGAGAACATGACTCGCCAAAAAGATGAGTTAAACCAACTATCGACGGCAATGACGGAGATGCAATCCACGGTTCAAGAAGTTGCTCGTAACACCAATGACGCAGCAAATTCGGCCAATCAAGCCAATGAGCAGACATCTGCGGGAACAGATACCGTGCGCACGTCTATCGAGAGCATCAATAAAGTTGCCACATCCATCGAAGAAACCGCTGAATCTATCCACCAGCTAGATAATGATAGTCGTAGTATTGAAGTGGTTATTGAAGTAATTCGCGATATCGCCGAACAAACTAACTTATTGGCATTAAATGCGGCCATTGAAGCGGCTCGAGCGGGTGAACAAGGTCGTGGATTTGCCGTTGTAGCGGATGAAGTCAGAACCTTGGCTAAACGGACCCAAGATTCAACCAGTCAAATTAATGAGATTATTTTAAAGCTCCAACATCGCGCTAAAAAATCATCCGAGACCATGAAACAAAGCCAAGAGATGATGCAATATACTGTCAACATCTCCAATAATGTGGGCACACTCATTGATGATGTTAGCAAAGCCATTGCCGAAATCTCGCAAACAAGCATTCAAATAGCTACGGCTACTGAGCAGCAAGGTTCAGTTACCGAGGATTTAAACAAAAACATTCTTAATATTAATGCTGCATCGGAAGAGGTTTCCAACGGTGCAAATCAGATGGCAAGCTCTAGTCGTATACTGATGGATTTGTCTTATCAGTTACAAACGTTGATTCAAAACTTTCGGTTAAATTAACTTTTATTTAATAGCCATTAATTTAGCTATCACATTGAAGAGCGTCACCAATAAACGATAGCGAGCTAAGTATCAACAATGAATGTTATATCATAACTTTACTATTCATCGCTCATAATATGGCAGGATCAAAAAAGGGCTCATACGAGCCCTTTTCACTGTTACATTAACCGCAACAATATCTGCGAATTATGCTTTAGCGCACTATTACGCTTTATCACACTGCTCGACGATATCACGCGCAACGGCTTCGGCCACTTTGATGCCATCAATACCCGCCGACAAAATACCACCCGCGTAGCCCGCGCCTTCCCCTGCTGGGTAGAAACCTTTGAGATTGATACTTTGGTAATCTTTACCGCGCTTGATGCACACCGGAGAGGAGGTACGCGTTTCTACGCCTGTCAGCAGACCATCTTCAGAGGCAAAGCCTTTGATTTGACGATCGAAGGCCGGAATGGCTTCGCGGATGGCATCAATTGCAAATGCTGGCAGCGCCTTAGAGAGATCGGTCAGCTTAATACCTGGGGTGAATGATGGCTGCACATCGCCCAGTTCGCTTGGATCTCGCCCTTTCAGGAAATCACCAATTTTCTGCGCTGGCGCATCATAGTTTTCACCGCCCAGCTTATAGGCATTCGCTTCCAGCTCACGCTGTAGACGAATACCGGCCAGCGGATCGCCCGGATAATCTTGCTCAGGAGAAATCCCGACCACGATAGCACTGTTGGCATTACGCTCTGCGCGGGAGTATTGGCTCATACCGTTGGTCACCACGCGGCCTTCTTCAGAGGTCGCCGCCACCACGGTGCCGCCAGGGCACATACAGAAGCTGTATACGGTGCGGCCATTTTTACAATGGTGCACCAGTTTATAATCTGCCGCGCCTAACAGTGGATGGCCGGCATTTTTGCCAAAACGCGCTTCATCAATCATCGATTGCTTGTGCTCAATACGGAAACCGACCGAGAACGGTTTGGCTTCCATATACACGCCGCGCTCGTGCAGCATCTCAAAGGTATCGCGTGCACTGTGGCCGACCGCCAGCACCACATGGCGCGATTTGATCTCTTCGCCATTGGACAGAGTCACACCGGTGATTTGTCCATCCTCAATATGGATGTCATCCACACGGGTGCTAAAGCGAATTTCGCCACCCAATTCGATGATTTTGGCGCGCATTTTTTCAATCATGGTCACGAGTTTAAAGGTGCCGATATGCGGCTTGCTCACATAGAGAATTTCTTCTGGTGCGCCAGCTTCCACAAATTCAGTGACCACTTTACGGCCATAGAAATTAGGGTCTTTAACTTGGCTATACAGCTTGCCATCAGAGAACGTACCCGCGCCGCCCTCACCAAACTGCACGTTGGACTCAGGGTTGAGGGTACGTTTACGCCAAAAACCGAAGGTATCTTTAGTGCGCTCACGCACCTCTTTACCGCGCTCTACGATAATCGGCTTAAAGCCCATTTGAGCCAGCACTAACGCGGCAAACAGACCACAAGGCCCAAAACCAATCACCAACGGACGCTCTTGCAAATTTGCTGGCGCTTGTGCCACAAATTTATAAGACATATCTGGGGTTGGGCGTACGTGCTGATCTTTTTCGAATTTAGCCAGCAGTTTTTCGGCATTGGCAACCTCAACATCCACGGTATAAATCAGTTGGATATCGTTTTTCTTACGAGCATCATAGCCACGTTTAAACACGTTGAAAGAGATCACTTGCTGGGCTGGGATTTTCAACTTTGCCGCAATAGCGTCAAGTAGCGCACCGTCCTCATGATTGAGAGGCAGCTTAATTTCAGTTAAACGTATCATGGAATGTCTCGTGGATAAGAGGTGTCTTAGCCGGAACACGGCGTGTGGCGGCTCACAATGGCGCGCATTTTACGAGAATTCGCATTCACTGTCATACTAAAACTGGGATTGCTGCGCAAATCGGCGCTGACACGGCGTACACAAGCAATAACAAGGCCTTTGTTGAATTTTGGCGACAGCGCAGTATCATCCCCATTCTTGATTTTTCGTACACGCCACTCAACGCCTGAACGTGTGCGAAACCGCAAACTAGATTAGAGCGAACTGTCATGGCTTTTGTCGTCACCGATAACTGTATCCAATGTAAATACACCGACTGTGTAGCGGTATGCCCTGCCGATGCGTTTCATGAAGGGCCTAATTTTATGGTGATTAACCCTATCGAGTGCATCGACTGCGGGTTATGCGTATCAGAATGTACGGCACAAGCGATTTTTCAAGAAGACGAACTGGTAGGCGACCAACGGATCTTTATCGAACTGAATGCCGAGTTAGCTGAACATTGGCCCAATCTGACGGAAGTCAAAGCGCCAATGGACGACGCCGCTAAGTGGGATGGCGTACCCAACAAGCTGGATATGTTAGAAAGATAAAACAAAAAAACGTCGGATTATCCGACGCTTTTTTGTTATGACTGTTATGACTACACGCATTCAATATTAGCCGTGCAGACGGCGAATATTGTCCAAAATAATTCCGGTAGCCATCGCGACATTCAGTGATTCTGCGCCGCCAAAGGCGGGAATGGTCACTTTATCCGTCACATACTGCGCCGCTTGTTCACGAATGCCGTGTGACTCACTGCCCATCAGCAAAATCCCTTCGGCTTTAAATGCGGTTTTATGTACGCTCTCGCCTTCTAAGAACGCCCCATACACCGGCAAGTTCGCCTTGGCTAGATAGTCAGGTAAATCCACCAGAGTCACTTGAACGCGGCCAAAGCTCCCCATTGTCGCGCTGATGGTTTTCGGGTTATACGGATCAGCACAGTCATGGCTGGCCACAATATGTTGGATGCCATACCAGTCCGCAACACGGATAATGGTTCCCAAGTTACCCGGGTCGGAGACACCATCTAAGGCAATCATCAGACCTTGCGCTTGCGGTACGTTGGTTTGCGGGATCTCAACCACCGCGATAGCGGCATTGTTACTTACCAGCGTGCTGGCTTTGGTAAGGTCATCTTGCGACGTAGGGATACATTCATACTGCCCTAAGGTCGCCGCATGCTGCTCTAAAAACTCAGGAGTAGCAAAGATCTGCTTGACGGTGAGCGAGCTATTAACCAACTCCAAGACGTTTTTCTCACCTTGAACCAGGAATAAGCCGTGTACCTTGCGCTGTTTCTTCTGCCCTAAAGCACGAAGCAATTTGAGTTGGTTTTTCGAAATCATTCTGTTATCCCAGATAAAAGCGGGGAAATTATAGTGCAAAGCCCCTACTAATACCATGCACGCAACGCTGCTTTGGCTGGTCTGACTTGGACTTTGTCAGCATAAAACGTTGGTCTAGCCTTGCCCTGTTGCCACTCTCAATCGGCATATCTGCATTGATTGCGTTGGCGATTGATATTTGGGTGTACTTTTGCCATGCTCCTGCCATCAACCTTTAGGGGAAAAGTAGTATGACAACGAAAACCTTAACGCCACAAGAACAAGCGATAGCCGATGAACTCGCATTAGAGCGCATACAAGCCTTAAACAGTGATGAATATCTGGTACAGGTTGTCGATGCTAAGATTCATCGACTGGAAAGCCATGTGAAAGCCTATTTTGAACAGCGTTTTGCATTTCACAGCAAGCAACGCGATAACGATCAGGCTTGAAGATGATGCGAGTGTCCACCTGCAACAATGCAGGTGGATTGATCTCTTGCTCATCGGATACCCAAGCTCAGCAGCTAAAGGTTATTTCCAGCCTATCCTCTTTCATCCTATGCTCATTATTCCCGCAGGGCTGACAGCACATTCACTACGTAAGTAAGAGTACTTTACCGACCGGATCGCGATTTTAGCTTTAATGCTCATCCACTCATCAGCACCGTGCTGCGTGCCTCTTGTATTCGCAGATACTTTCTTGCCCCTTACAACTACAACACAAAAGGATTATGCAAAATACTCGCAGCATATGCATTCAGTAGTTGGTAACGGGAAAGATATTCAGAAAAGTGAATAAAGCAAAAAATCATTTTAGGAAACATTTTCGGAAAATAACCGGAGTAGTTAATTTAGAGCGACATTATGATTGATTGGAATATGGTTAATTTTGCGGCTTTAGATGGGATGTTTTGGCGTGATGCGCATAACTTACTGATTTTAAGACACAAAAAAACCACCTTACGGTGGTTGATTTGTTGTTCAGCATGCTTGGCGGGTGTCTAATCAAATCTTCGCAAACGCCGAATTAAAGTTTTTCGAGTGTTGATGAAATCTCACGTGGCCTTTCTGATCCAGTTTAACGCGTCCTTGAAATGCGGGAGTAATGTACCCCCAATTACCAGCGCGCGAGAAATACAGCACATAGTCAATTTTATCTCTGGGCCATTGAGCTTCAACCACTGTGCTTTCATCGCTGGTTTGCACTGACTTCACCTGGATGCGGTAAAACGCCTTTCCATCGGAGATAAGTAAGTCCGTTTTACTGCCATGATCAGTAAGAGGCATAAACACTTCCCAGCCATCAGCTTGCAGCCAGGACGCAGCTAAAGTTTCATAAGAGACATTTTTGAAAAACTGAGCAGTTTTAGCCGGAGTATAGGTTTGTTTGATGGGCATAATGATGATCCTGAATTAATACCCCGTCGGCTAATGGCTGCTCGAACGGTGCAGAAAGCCCCAAAAGGAGTCTTTCAATCAGGATCCACAACTACGCATCTTGCAATAGTCCATGGCAAGGCGGCCAAGCCTGGATTTCGGAACGCCCCATACTTTCCATAAATGCCAATTCAGTGTCACACTGGTGGATCGCGGTGTAATGTTACGGCTAAAAATATAATTGGCTATTATGCCACCGTCAAGTCCACTAACTGGCAGATGCCGCATCGTTTCTTTACCGGCCGTTGGTGTAGCTAGGTGTAGTCGTCTGTGGACCTTAACATCCAATCCCAAAGTCTGCCAACGTCCGCGAAAGTCTACGCTTGTCTGCTGAATCTCCAGGTTAAATTAAAAACCACATTGCTGGGTCTATCATCGATTTTGCTGCCAATTTTGATAAATTTTTGTCCAAGAAGGAGACGTAACTTGATTCAACAGCTTCGGTCTTAATTTCTCTGGGACATAATGACCATCACGAAAACGACCACATAGCTTGCAGTTCCTTTCCAAGAGATCTCGCATGTCATCATTGAGTTCTGGTAGATGTTTTCTGCCTATACCTGCTTTAGTTACCCGATCAATACCGCCTGCAACTGCGCATGGGTAGTAGCCCTGAGGAGTTAAACCCAAGCCACAACTATGCATAATGTCACATCCATTTTTGAAGTTTGAATACCGGTATTTAGCGTCGTCACAAGGGGCAGAGTTAAAAGGACCAAAGGTTGGTTGGATATTGTTATTCTTGGCAGAGTTTTCGATGTCGATATTCGCTGGAAGGCTTGCCAAGACTTTAGCTACTTTGGGGCCAAACCCGTTGGTTACTAATTGAATAACATCAGCAAGGCCATGATGCTGTAGCTTTGATAGCTCTTCGATAATTTCGTGAAAGTCGGGGTGTAGCGTCGGTTCCCCGCCTAATACGCGAATCCTTCGCCAGAACCTTTTTTTTTCAATAGATTCAGCCACAAAGTCTTTAACAAGTCCAACAGATATATGTTTTGCTTCGGGTGCTTGTGCAGAAGAGCGATTGCAGTTTATACAGCGCAGATTACATTGGTAAGTGATATCAATTTCAATCAGATCATTTGATGGTGAATATTGGTATCCAATAGCTTTTGTCGTGACCTTCAGTACCCGAAACCAACGGTACAATGCTTGAATCTTGAACTTGATTTTCACCAGCCATACCATTCGAGTCGGGTAGTTTCTCGGATAGTAAAACCCCCCTAGCCTTGGCTTTCTGAATAGCATATCCCCCCCTATAATCGCTAAGCTCTACAAAAGATAAATAATGATATAGTGGCTGACGTAACATTTAAATAAAGAAGATGGATGTCTTTGTAGAAAACACTATGAAGCATTCCAGCCCACGCATTTTATAAAGCAGGTAATGGATTCAGAGGGACAACATTGCTATTAGTAGCTCCCAAATAGTGTCGTAAAGCTAACAGGCTGGTACAGAAAGGATTTGTTGTGGCAAAATCACGACTTAACCTCATGCCGAGTTTTGATTGGGAGTGCGCCCGGGGTGGCCGTCGAAAAGAATATTTTGAGTAACTTGTCTTTTCTTAAAGAACACGAAGATGTTTTTTTTGAACTTGCCTATGGGGCTGAGCGCTCTTTCTCCTCCGAACCAAACACCACATTAGTCAAACTCAGACAACTAGCCGAGGCCTTCACTCAGGATATCGCTGCTCGCTGTTGTCTGACCTTTGATGAGCAAACCACTCAGGCCGACTTGTTATTTCTTGTTGGTCGGCAACTCCAGCTGGAACCTTTGGTGCTCAAACTGTTCCATGGTCTGCGTAAAGCGGGCAATCTGGCGGTGCACCAATTTAAAACTCAACACAAAGAGGCGCTGGCAGGACTTAAAGTAGGTCGCGATTTGGCGGTTTGGTTTCATCACACCTTTGGCTCGGGAGGTGAATCTTTTACGCCGGTTCCCTTCGTTACGCCTAAAGATCCCAGTGAAGAGCTCAGTGCACTGCAGGACCAAATTGCCCAGCTGAAAAACCAGCTATTGCAAGCCAATTGCAAACTTGAACAGAATACCGAGCTGACAGGACTATTACAGCAGGAAAAAGCT
The DNA here is from genome assembly GCF_000800945.1 of Plesiomonas sp. ZOR0011. NCBI lineage: Bacteria > Pseudomonadati > Pseudomonadota > Gammaproteobacteria > Enterobacterales > Enterobacteriaceae > Plesiomonas > Plesiomonas sp. ZOR0011. The sequence continues at coordinate 11,362 of NZ_JRKB01000034.1, read as the reverse complement.
GAATATCAGCAACTGGCTGAATTAATGGATACCGAGTCAAAAGCACTCGAGCTCCAGGCCAAGACTCACGAGGACGAACTCAAGCAAGAAAGCTTTGGTTACCTAAAGCTGCATCCCTACCAGCAAAAAGCTATCGAAAAGGTTGAGATAGCGCTTGAAGCCGAACAGCGCGAATGTTTACTAGCAATGGCTACAGGTACCGGTAAAACCCGTACCATCATTGGCCTCATGTATCGCTTCTTAAAAACTGAGCGATTCAAACGCATTCTGTTTTTGGTCGAGAGAACTGCATTGGGTGAGCAGGCCACAGATGCCTTTAAAGAGGCAAAGCTTGAGCAGAACAAGACGCTGTCCACCATCTATAACATCGCCGACCTGGAAGACATGGCGGCTGAGGCTGAAACCCGCGTTCAGGTCGCTACTGTGCAGGCCATGGTTAAGCGCATTTTTGCCAGTGATGAGCCGCCCACGGTGGATGAGTTTGACTGTATTATCGTCGATGAAGCGCACCGCGGTTACACTCTCGACCAAGAGATGACCGACGGCGAAATCGAAATCCGTGATGTCGACCAATATCTGTCCAGCTATCGTCGGGTACTGGAGTATTTTGACGCCATCAAGATAGGCCTCACCGCCACACCGGCAAAGCACACCTGTGAGATTTTCGGCAAACCTGTCTACCTCTATTCCTATCGTGAAGCAGTGGCCGATGACTGGCTCATCGACCATGAACCGCCCATCCGTTATCAAACTATCCTCAGTCAAAATGGCATCAACTTTGAGAAGGGTGAAACTGTCACTTCAATCGATATTGCCACAGGCACTATCGAGTCGGCAGAGCTTGAAGATGAGCTGAACTTCGATGTAAACGCCTTTAACAATAGGGTGATTAACAAGAATTTTAATCGGGTTATCTGTCAGGCACTGGTGAAGGAGCTGGACCCCTTCGGTGACGAAAAAACCATGATTTTTTGCGCCACCGATCTGCATGAAGACATGGTTAAACGCATTCTGGATGAAGAGTTTCAGGCCATCTATGAGGGTGACTACAAGCAGGCTGCCGTGGCCAAAATTACCGGTAAGAGCGACAAGGTCTCCGAGCTTATCCGTCGTTACAAAAACGAGCGTTATCCCAATATCGCCATCACAGTAGATCTGCTCACCACAGGTATCGACGTCCCCAAAATTTGTCATCTGGTGTTTATGCCTCGGGTCAAGTCACGCATTTTGTACGAACAAATGGTTGGCCGCACCACTCGTCGCTGCGACGAAATAGGTAAAACCGTATTTAAAATCTATGACCCGGTAGACATTTGCGCAGCACTCGCCGAAGTCAACACTATGAAGCCGCGGGTGAAAAACCCAAATATCACGATTGAGCAGCTGATTAACGAGTTAACCGATGACACCCTGCTTACCAAGGCAATGTCAGTGCCGGGAGATATCTCCGGTGAATCTCAGGCCGACTCAGTACTCAGTCAGCTCAGCCAAAAGCTGATGCGGGTACTGCGCAAGGCTGAAAACAAGGCCGAGCGTTATCCAGCACTGAGGCAAAAACTCGCAGACCTAGGTAATAGTTGGGGGGTTGAGCCCGGAAAACTCCATCAACACCTGCCCCCGATGGGGCCGAAACAGGCCAGCGATTTTCTCAAACAGCATAGCCTTATCGAGCAGCTCGAGCAGGTGCAGGCATTGGTTGGCAGTGAATATCGCCCTGTGCTGCCAGAACACGAAGATGAATTGACAGATCGCGAACAGACTTACGGCAGTCACAAAAAGTCTGAAGATTATTTGAGTGCCTTTGATGACTATATCCGAGCTCAGATAAACCAGCATGCAGCCTTAATGACGGTAGTTAACCGTCCCAAAGATTTGACCCGCGAACATCTGAAAGAAATTCGCATGCTGCTCGATGGTGCCGGTTACAGTGAGACCAATCTCAACACTGCCTGGCACGGCAAAACCAGTCATGAAATTGCGGCTGGCATCATAGGTCACATTCGCTGGGCAGCATTGGGCGAGCCTCTCATTCCGTTTGATGAACGGGTATCTCACGCCATGCAAAAAATCCATCAGGCCCACGATTGGAATCCCAATCAGCGCAGATGGCCCGACCGGCTAGCCAAACAGTTGGTACATCAGGTCATTCTCGACCGTGAAACCATTAACCAAACACCGGCATTTGAGGGGGGAGCCAAAAGGCTTAACCAGATCTTGGACGATCAGCTCGATACCGTGCAGCAAGAGCTGGGTGAATACCTCTGGGAGGCCGTATGAGCCATCCGCTGGTCGTCTTGCTTGCTTCGCGGCCAACCCTTGAGTACCTGTTAAAAGTTTCGCTGCCAAGTGTGGCAAGCCAATCGCGCCAGCCGGATGAGGTGGTTATTGTTGCTGACAAGACGCCCTTTACCTATGTTCAGCAGCAGGAGATAGCGCAATGCCTGCCCGGTATCAAGATTACATTCCTTCATAACCAAAGAGATCCGGGGGCCGCAGGCACCTGGAATACCGGGCTCGATTATTTGCAGGCCAACTATCCTGAAGCATGGGTCGCCATTTTAGATGATGACGATCTGTGGCAAACTAACCATTTACAGCGTTGTGTTGAGCTGGTGGCGGACGATGTAGACGCGGTTATCTCGGGTATTGAAGTTCGTCGGTACGGTGAAACGCTTGCGTTAAATATACCCAAGGATCTCGAATACACGGATTTTCTGGTGAAAAATCCCGGCTGGCAGGGCTCGAATACCTTTGTCCGCTTAAGCGCCATTCAGGCTGTTGGGGGCTTCACCGATGGTCTGGTGAGTTGTAATGACAGAGACCTCGCTATTCGCATGTTACTGTGTGCACCAGAGCGCTTCCGGTACACAGGTATCATCACCACTATATGGCATTGTAATCAGACAGAATTAGCACTTTCGGCGCCCAACTCACCGCAAAAACGTAAAGGATGTGCCCAGTTTTTATGGTTGCACGGACATCGGATGTCGTCTGCAGATAAGCACGCATTCTTTCTGCGCGTAAATGCGCTGTTTGGAATAAGCGAGTCCGACGTCATAGAAGAACTTCGAGCAATGTATGGATCAATTATCAAACTATCTCCCCAAAGCCCCTGCGGTATATCAAGAAACGCTCTGTAATCGCAATCAAAACAGTCTTCAGCAAGCCGAAGCTGAGTACCGTGCTACGCCGGTACTGATAACCATTGCCCATAAAAACCAACCGCAACTGCTTGTTCGGGCGCTAAAAAGCGCTGTTGCGCAAACCCTAATCCAGCAAAAGAAAGCGCAAATACTGGTGTTGGACGACAGTTCAGAACCTGGCTGGCAAACGCATGTCCAAGAGTATCTGTCACATCCGTCGGTCACCCTCATCAGCGCCGAGTGTGGATCGCCCGCTCGGGCGCGGAATCTGATGCTTGATTGGGCCGACGACAATCCGGCAATTCATTGGGTGGCACGACTCGATGCCGACGATGAACTGGCTTATCCCGACAGTCTCGAACGCCTGTGGCTATCGGCACAGCAGAAGCCGTGCGTTGCCGCCATTGGCAGTAACTACTTGCGGATTGGCGATACAATTCTTGATAGCGCTAATATTGCAGATCCATCCGAGCTATTGTCTCCCCAAGCCCTGGCGGGATTTATCGAAAACTTTGCCGAAGGCCGGCAGCAACGGGAATTACCTTCGTGTAATTTACTCCTCAAAACCGGACTTGGTCTCAGGTATCCCAATATTCGCAGCGCCGAAGATCACTGGTTACTAACCCGCCTGCTGATGCGCTTTGGTAATCAAGTGGCGGTCAACCCTTCACCCGTTTATGCCATCTATTCACTATCAGGTAGCGATACCGAGGCAAATAAACAGCAATCGATTTGGCAGGAACAACGAACCCGCCTGGCCAGTGCGGCCAGCAGCTGGGCAGCGCTTATCAGCCACAAAAGAGATTTGCTTGGTGTCGGTATGGAAGGCGCAGTCTGGCGCCAGCACAATCAGGTGATAAAAGAGTTTTATCCCTGGGCAATAGATGACGCCGACGTCAACCGCTTACAGCAACGCCTTGCCCCCAAAAACCTGCCTATCCCCAAGGTTCGCTGGCGCAAATGTGATGGACGCTGGCAGTATCAAACCCCTTATGTACCCGGCCGACATCCCGGCGAGCGCCTTACCGAATCCCAGGTCAGTGACTTTCTGTTGGCCATGTACCAAAACGGTATCAGCGCCCTCAACATCAAGCGGGAAAACCTGCTGCTGACCCAATCCGGTGAGCTGCTATACATCGACATAGGCAAAGACATCCAGCCCCTCACCAGCTCCAACTTTCAGGACATGTGTGCCCGTCTGTATTCAATCGGCTTACTTGGCAATAAAGATGAGGAATGGGTGCGCAGGCTAAGTTTTCGCCGCCAGGATGAAGCGCTTGAGGCCCTGCCGGGCTTTGCCGCTTTTTACAGTAAACTGATGGCAACCCTGCACCCACATTGCCAGCCCAACACCTTAAGCCACTATGCCTGGGCTACAAATGCGTTTCAGCCTGAATACCAGGCGGTTGCAACCAATGTCAGTCTGCTTATCAAAGCCTGTGGTCAAGATGCCCAAAGCCTGACAGCCCAAGTGCAACACATAGTCACTCATTTGCAATACCCAGTCAGATTTGCCAAAAAGCTGTTGCTGATAGACACCCATAAGGGTGATTTTTTAAGGCAGTATTCTCCGGCAAACCTTGCCGCGGTCATAGCACAGGCCGAAGCTCTGAAACAAGCAGGACTCATCGATGAAGTCCTGCTCTCCCCCAAGTGTCAGCACACTATTGGGGCAACCTATCAGCGCTGGTTTGGGTCAGAAGATAAGCGCGAGCAAACCAATGCCGAGGTTCTCCACACCCACACAAAGGATAACGCGCCGCTCTTTCCCCAAATCTGGGCCTTTGAGCAAATAGGCACCCGTTATGTGCTCCAGTGCGATCTGGATGTCATCATCGGCAAGCGTGACTGGCAGCACGACTACCTGGCCGACATGCTCTATGCTGCCGAGCCTGCTTCTGTGCTAGCCGTGGGCTTTAACATTGCCAAATCCACCACCCAGTTTTTGCCTTACCACGGCGAGCCAGGCGAGTTTGCGCCTGAAGTCAGACTGGGACTGCTGGACCTTGAGCGCATCAAAGCACGGCTGCCCATAGCCAATCCCATCAGCAATGGCAGGTACACGCTAACCTGGCAAAGGGCGCTGCAGGCATACATGAAAACCCACCAGCTTCACGCCCTTCGTGGCGGCGATCCGGCTACCTTCTACGTGCACCCGCGCAATGAGCACAAACATCTGCCTTCTATCGCCGTTGCGGCCGATATCATTGCCCAGGGCCGTGATCCGCTCATCCAGCAAGAAGAGTTTGATTGGCAGCCACAGGCTGGCTGGCACTATCCCAAACGCAGCGAACCCTTGGTGTTCCTACTCAAAGGCCGCTTTACCGACCTAAACTTGCTGGCTCGCTGCCTTAATTCCCTGCGTGCCCAGCACAATCAACACTTCGGCGTGATTCTTATCGATGATGCCAGCAGTTGGGCCCATAACTGGTGTTATCCGCTGTTGTTGCAGGAGTTCTGGCCGCGCACAACCCTGGTGCGTCATTTAAACCATCAGGGGCGCATGCCAAACTTTCTGCAGGCCATCAATGACCTGTGTGAGCACGACAACAGCCTGATTGCGGTATTGGATCAGGATGACTGCCTGATGCACCCAAGGGTGGTGGATTTGTTGCTGAAGGCGAGAGCCGAAGGGGCCGATTTGATTCAAATGCCCATGTATCGCCCCAACAAGCCACTCAGGTTATACCGTCCGGATTATCGTGCGCCTAGGCAGGCTACGGGAGGCAATGTCTGGAGCCACCTGCGGGTGTTTAACAGAGGTTTGTTCCGGCAAGTGCCCTTAGCCTATTTCCAACGGCCCGATGGCGAATGGTTCGATACGGTGACTGACTATCTCACCATGTTGCCCATGGCAGAGCTTGCCTCAAACCCACAGTATCTTGACGATGGTTACGCCTACTGGCACCTGCGCCGTGATTATGGCAGAGAGGAAAAGGCACGGGAGCAGCAGCTTATCAAGGAGATTCTGGCTAAGCCATCCCTGAGCCCACTTAAGCCGCAAGGCCCCGAGAGCGAAGCGCCAGCGTCTGCCACAGCCACGCGAGTGCGTAATGTACCTGACTGACCCAGACCGACACCTCGTTATCGTAAAGCCACCACAGTGAGGTCTTTTGCACATCACGCGGCAGAACAAACAACCTTTCTGCCGCAATCAGTTTATCGAAGCCTGATGTGTTGTTGCCTGATTCTGGGACCTCTGAGTCGATGTCGCCAGAGCCGTTATTGTATGGAGCAGGAGCGCCGCTAAATGCCTCAAGCCAATGGCTGGTGTTGGTGCCGGCCAGTTGCCGCCATAGCTTGCGGCCTTCGGCTTTGTTGCAATGTTCAAGCTGCGTCAGCGCCGCTAAAGGACATGACCTGATAGGAGGCTGCCACCTAGTGGGCGCTTGAGTTATCAGCGCTGGCAGCCAAAAGTCAGGCCAATCAATCACAGCGTGGTCATTACCCGTGCCAAACAGCAAGTCCATTGCCAATCGCCGCTCACCCAGCCAGTTATGGAACGCCGCTGCCAGTGGCATCCGCGCACTTAACTCCGGCGCTCTTATCAGTGATGGCAACAGGTTCATCTGGCAAACGCGCACGTTAAGCCCCGCCTGGCCGTAAAGGCACCCCAGCACCGCAAGGCCGGATGAAGGCCAGGCGCCAAGTATCCTCGTCTGTTTTTGCGCTACTCGGCTTAAGTCTCCAAGCAGCGCCATATCGTTGGCATCAGCGCCGTCTGCTCTCAGGGCAAAGTGCCGTTCATGTCGTGATGCGGACGCCGCCCAGCGCCTGCCAAACTCCCACTGTTCTGTAACCTTAGGCTTATTTTGCTGTCCGGCATATTGGGTAGCGTCAAAGACCGCCGCCTGCGGCAGTTTGGCCAGATACGCACCGGCAAGCTTGCCGTTAAACACCGTCAACGCCCGGGTGCAGCCTGGCTGTTGCCGACCATTAAAACGGATATACAGCGCATCCTGAATGGGGGGCTCTTGCCCCGGACCATTGCCTATGAGCACAACCTGTGCGCCGTCAGTCAAAACCTGCTCCTGCAAGGCCATTACCACTCTCCTATCGTTCACTTTGCCAGTCCAAAGGGATGCCATAGCATCCAATGGATTTATAAGCTCAATTCATTATCTACGCGCCAAAACAGGCCACTTTTCGCCAGCCCCACCAGGGAACTCCTCATGACCAACAACGATATTGTTCAGAAACTCTGGAACCTGTGTGATGTGCTGCGCGACGACGGCATCAACTACTAAGATTACGTCACCGAGTTGGTGCTGTTGCTGTTTATCAAAATGGTGCACGAGAACGAAGAGTCAGACTCCCTCGCGGCTCACACCCTGCCGGAGCATTGCCGCTGGCCGCAGCTCTCTGGCCTGAACCTCTTGAACCACTACCGTCAGATGCTGCTCGATTTGGCCAGAGACGAAGATCTGCTCATTGCCGCCATCTACGCCGACGCGCAAACCCGCCTGCGTGAGCCGCGCCACCTAGAGCAAATTATTCGCTCACTGGATCAAATCGACTGGTTCAGCGCCAGCAAAGATGGCCTTGGCGATCTCTACGAGAGGCTTTTGGAGAAAAACGCCGGCGAAACCAAATCCGGTGCCGGGCAGTACTTTACCCCAAGAGCGCTGATTAACAGCATGGTGCGCTGTATCCGCCCTCAGGCGGGTGAGCTTATCCAGGACCCGGCAGCCGGCACAGCGGGCTTTTTGATTGCTGCCGATCAGTACATCAAGGCTAATACCGACGAGCTGTTTGATTTGACCGCCGATGAGCAGCGCTTTCAGCGCCAAAAAGCCTTTGTCGGCATTGAGCTGGTGCCCACCCCCCGTCGCCTGGCACTGATGAATTGTCTCTTGCACGGCATGGAAGACGACGATGAAGGCGTGGTGCATCTGGGTAACGCCCTTAGCGATGCAGGTAAAAGCCTTAACGCCGCTGATATCATCTTAGCCAACCCACCCTTTGGCACCAGCAAGGGCGGTGAGGCCAGTATCACCCGTGATGACCTTACCTTCGATACCAGCAACAAGCAGTTGGCATTTTTGCAGCACATCTACCGCAACTTAAAGCCCGGTGGCCGCGCCGCCGTGGTGCTGCCCGACAACGTGCTGTTTGAAGCCGGTAAGGGCACCGACATTCGCCGCGACTTAATGGGCAAGTGCAACCTGCATACTATCCTGCGCCTGCCCACCGGCATCTTTTACGCCCAGGGCGTAAAAACCAACGTGCTATTTTTCACCAAAGGCAGCAGCAAAGACAAATACCAGCAAGAAAACTGCACCAAAAATGTCTGGGTCTATGACCTTCGCACCAATATGCCAAACTTTGGCAAACGCCCCCCCTTTGGTAACGCGGATCTGGGTTTTGCAGCTGGTACCTTTGCGACGGACCCACATCTGGGCCCCTTCGAACGGGTCTATGGCGCCCATGCCGATGGCTCCGGCCCGAGGGAAGAAGGAGAGTACAGCTTGGGCGCCGAAGAGGTTGAAATCGCTGACACCGACGAAAATCAGGGCATGGATAACAGGCTGGTACACTCCCGTTGGCGCTGTTTTAGCCGCGACTAGAGCCGTGACCACAAAGGCGACTCGCTGGATATCTCATGGCTTAAAGACAAAGACAGCGTCGATGCCGCCAGCCTGCCCGAGCCCGATGTGCTGGCGCGGGAAACCAAAGCGGAGCTCAGCGCTGCGCTTAAAGTGAATCGCCACCAATAAACTAGACACTTCCCAGTCCTTTCTTTTACCGGAGCTGCTTGCTTACAAAATGGACTTTCCACATCTACTTTAGCCATCAGGTTATCTTTGATTAAAAGATGTGGTTTATCTGATTATCACCGGGTCGAATACATGAGCATGTATATCTCTATTCAGTTCCTCTAGGAGCCACTTTTAGCCACAACAGACTAAGGTTGGCGTATTTAACATCAAAACACATGGCGATACCAGCACGTGGCATACGGCAAACTTCGTAATTACATCAATCTTTCTTATTTTGATAAACTACCTTTATTCAGCGTTGTTTTGGCTGTTTTAGATTTAGCATCAGCCTCCACCTTTTCGATACCTCGAGGAATGAAGAAACGACCTTGCTCAAAATGTTGAGATAACGTTACAGTCTTGATTTCATCCGCAGTGAAATCATGCATGAAATAATTGAAAAATGCGGCAATCAGCGGCGGAGTCTTCTTGGCCTTATCTTGGGCTCCGGAATGAACAACCTTGATGGCAGCTTTATGCGCAATACTGCCCGGTTTTCCTACTGAACCATCATATCCGCCTAAAGCATTGGAAGTCGCTCTCAGATATTGACTGGCTTCAGCATACACTTGAGCGAGCCAGCCCCATTGCTCGTCAATTTGGCTCCGCTTAGCGAAGTCCCATAGGCCCGCATTTCTTTTCAGCTCCATATACTCATGATACTTCTCACCAAGCCAGTCAGCGTAGGCATAAAGGTGGATCTGGAACCCCTCGGGTGAAGGATGACTACCGTAAGGGTACTTAGCTGTAACCCACTTCATATACCCCTCACTAAAATGCTGTACCGAATGCCCTCCCAGACTGTCATGCATAATGAAGTAGCTAGCTATCTTACGTGATGTCTTCTCTAGCGTTCGAAAGTTAGGTAATGGTACTTGAGCAGCGCGGGCAGCGTTATACATCGTGTGCAACGGCACTCGGCAAAGTTCTGCACTGGGGCGTTGTTCGTTAGGCAATAGCCCGCCCGTGACATCTTCACTGATGCCAGGACAAAGCTCTTCTTTCCAGCCGGTCTTTAGTTGACCAAGAGGAAGGAGTGGGCGATACACTCGTCGCTCATGAGCCGCAACTAAATGCAGCGCCCTCTTCACTGCTGAATGAAGTGGTTTGTCAAAGTCGATGATTTTCTCGCCAAATGCTACTGTTAGTGGTTTTGCTGCCTTAACGAACGTTTCAGCTACGTCGGCCAGAATGCTAACGCCCTTTCCAGGGTCCAATCGGCCTCGAGGGCTACAATCAAACAAACCCGCAAAGATAACTTCAACCTTACTGTCTTGATAAAAATAGTCGTTACCGATTTTAGTGCAAACCGACTCCAGTAGCTCATCGACAAATCGGCGCGCCAAGGTTGCGCCTAAATCGGCACCAAAGACAGAGACTTGAATTAACTTAATAGGAAGCTGGTTTAGCTTTTTACTGTCAGCTACGTTTTGCTTAAACTTGTTTTTCGCAAAATCAACCCTCGCATCAACCCCCGTCATGAATGTAGCTGCAATGAGTGAATTATCTCGGATTGGTGCGGCAGCCTCGAGCACTGTACGCGTGGCGCTCTTTTTTAAGGCATCCATAGAGGCATCAAAACTGCTTTTGAGGCTGAGTAAATCACCTAATTTGTTGTGAAGAACTTTACTCCAATCCCCTTTGGTGGCATCAACAGCGGTGTCTTTAACCTGCCCGACGAAACCATCAATATAATCGCCGGCTAACGCTTGTTGCCTAGCATCCATAATACTGTGCAATCGTTCAATAGCAGTATCTTCAAGTAATGTGCCTAGACCAGGAATGTAAATGGCTGAGTAAATATAGTTAGAACTAATTTCTGCCTCTCTACGTTCTGGATGAGCACGGAAAAGCCGACCAACGTTAGTCAGTCGTAAATCATCCTCGTCTGCATAAATATTTCGCTGATTACCATCAAAGAAAAAGCTAATTTGCAAGGCTAATGAGCATGTCCCGATCCCCGCTTGATAAAGACTTTCTTCTCGCGATACTCGGTAGTTCAGATCATCCCTATCCACTATTATTTCCTCTCGCGATAAATCCTAAATACGTCTTGCATATCAATATGACAACTAATGGCCCAACGCACCATGGGGGTATTGTCAGGCAGCATCAAAACACAAAAATCGTTCTGCCCTTTCTCTCGCTTAGGCATGGGCAGGGTAATGGTATGTTTTTCAAATTTGTAACCGGCCTTTTCTTGTTCTTCGGTCATATCAAGCTCCCAGTCGATTTTTACCGTATTGCCTTCAATCCGATAGGGGCCGGCTGTTTTTCCTCCGACATTCCAGCCGTTGAAAGCATCAGTATTTCCGCCCATATTGCCGTTGACATATACATAGCTAATCGGTCTATTCATTACTGACATAATGATCAACGCTGCGCCACCATGGCGCTCTTGTACCAAGAAAACCCATCCCAGCCACAAGACTAGGGCCATGGCTGTAAACCAACGCAGCC